>JAAWDI010000067.1 GCA_022793685.1 Oscillospiraceae bacterium | reverse complement strand
TGGATCAGGGAAGACAAATTCTATTGCATGGCTTGCTCATAGATTAGCTTCTTTACATGATGAGGATGACAAAATTATTTTTGATAATATTGTTGTTGTAACAGATAGAGTTGTTGTAGATAGGCAGCTTCAAGCGGCTATCGTGGGACTTGAGCATAAAAGTGGAATGATTCGTGTAATGGATGAAAAATGCAATTCTGCAGATTTAGCGAAAGCTCTTACTGGAAATATAAAGATTGTTGCAACTACAATACAGAAGTTCCCTTATATCATTGAGAGTGTATCAGGTCTGGAGAAAAAGCATTTTGCAGTAATTATTGATGAAGCTCATTCTTCAACGTCTGGAAAAGACATGGAAGCTATTAGGCAAGCTTTAGGCTCTGATGAAGCAGATAATACGGATATGGAAGATGTAATTGCAGCACAGGTAAAGAAATCAGGAAAAAGACCTAATGTTTCTATGTTTGCTTTTACAGCAACACCGAAGCCAACGACGCTTGAGTTATTTGGGAAATTGAATACAAAAGGTCAGAAAGAAGCTTTTCATATTTATTCTATGAAGCAGGCTATAGAAGAAGAATTTATCCTTGATGTATTACAAAACTTCACACCATATAAGACATTTTACAAAATCAATAAAGAGATTTCAGAAGATCCTTCTGTTAAAACGAATGAAGCCAAAAAGCAAATTGCTCGTTTTATAAAATTACACGAAACAAATATTGCTCAAAGAGTAGAAATTATTGTAGAACATTTCAAGAACAATGTAATGATGGAGCTTGGAGGCTCTGCAAAAGCGATGGTAATTACAGATTCCAGAGAAAGTGCTGTAAAATATCGACAGGCATTTGATGATTATGTGAAAAGAAAAGGTTATACAGGTATTCATGCATTGGTTGCTTTTTCTGGAAAAGTAAAGCTGAAAGATGATGATAAAGAATATACAGAAACCAGTATGAATGGATTTGCAGAGAATAAACTTCCTGAGAAATTTGACACAGATGAGTATCAGGTGCTTCTTGTTGCAAATAAATATCAAACAGGATTTGACCAGTCGAAACTGGTTGCTATGTATGTACTTAAAAAGCTAAAGGGAGTAAATGCTGTCCAGACATTTTCCAGATTGAATAGGATTCATCCACCTTATAATAAAAAGACATTCATATTAGATTTTGTGAATGAGTACGAAGATATTCAAAAGGCGTTTGCTCCATATTACACAACGACATTGCTTTCAAATTCCATTACACCAACAGCTATTTATGACTTAGAAGCAAAGATAGACGCATATGCAATAATTGATCCAAGCGACATAGACCCTGCTAATGTCCTCTTATGCAAAAATAAAAAAGACAGAACTTCAAAAGAGAATACAAGGCTAATTTTTTATTTTAAAAAATGCAAAAAGAACGTTGAAAATATGCCATTAGAGGAACAACTTAAATTCGTACAATTGCTTCGTAGCTTCATAAGATTTTATGAATTTTTGATGCAGGTATCTTGTTTTGAAGATACAGAATTACATAAGAAATATCATTTTATTGTAGGACTGAATGCTTACTTGGACGTAAAGCGTCCTGGGGGTGGATATAATCTTGATGGAAAGATTCAAGCTTCTGATTTTGTGCAAAAAAAAGGTAAGGAAGTTAAAGGGAAAAAAGTTATAGGCGATCCTATTGTAAAATTGCCAACAGCAGAAGCCTTTGGTCTTACGGAGGATAAGATTCAAAAACTATCTGAAATTATCGCTGAGATTAACAGCAAGACTGGAAGAACTTATGATAGCGATGTAGCTGTAAAAGCTATGCTCCAGATTAAAGATATTCTTATGAAATCAGAGAAACTTAAAAATAGTGCAAAGAATAACAGTGAAGAAAATTTTGAGTTTTCTTATTATGATGATATTGACGAGGCGTTGATAGAGGGATTGGAACAAAATAAAGACTTTTTCTCTTTGCTTTTGAAGAATCCAGATATTAAAAAAGAAGTCTTAGGAATCTTTTCATCTGAAATTTATCATATGTTAAGAGATACAAAGTAAAGGAGGTTAGATATAAATGGCAAAAGCAAAAAAGGATGGTCGTCATCTTAACCTCTACATTGAAAGAGCAGTAATAGAACAATTAGAAAAATATTGTGAAGAAGTTGGACAAACAAAGACAGTTGCGA
>JAAWDI010000006.1 GCA_022793685.1 Oscillospiraceae bacterium | reverse complement strand
TATAGCGTAGTTGGTTAACGCGTCGGATTGTGGTTCCGAAGACCGTGGGTTCGAGTCCCATTACCCACCCCACATGACCTCAAGGCGAGGGGGCCGGAGCGTCCGCTCCGGCCCCACGTTTATTTCACGGAAAGCCGATGGGATGTCGCCAAGCGGTAAGGCACCAGACTTTGACTCTGGCATTCGTGGGTTCGAGTCCCGCCATCCCAGCCATCCCATGGGATGCGGAAACCGCATCCCATGGGTTCCTGATTGAAATGCGTTTGTGTGGTCGCTTCGGTGTCACGCTTGCGCTGGGCGTCGCGGTCGGTCGAATAAGCTGCTCCGACTGCACAAGCCGGACTTCGGCGCTTACGCGCCTGCGTTCCGTTTGTTTCGCTCTGCGCTTATTCTTCCTGCGCCGCCTCCGCGAGCGCTTCGGTGTCACGCTCGCGCTGAGCGCATGGCCGGGTCGATAACCCCTCCGACTGCGCCGACAAACAGGCCGCGCTCCGCACGCCCTTCGGTTTGTCGGCATCCGCTCCGGGGTCTATCTCCCCTATACGCCTGCGCTCGCGCTTCTATATGACTCAGTAGCTCAGTTGGTAGAGCATCGCCCTTTTAAGGCGGGTGTCCAGGGTTCGAGTCCCTGCTGGGTCACCAATAAAGCCGACTTGTGAAAGCAAGTCGGCTTTATTCACTTTATAGTCTGCTGCAAAGGAGGTGCGCCTAATGAAAACACGGGATTGCTACCGCTGCAATTTGAAGGCCTTGCTGCTCTTCCTTGTGATTGTAGGCCATGCCATCGAATGGGACATTGGGGCCTCGTTGTCGGCGGAGGTTCTCTACCGGTGCATTTACCTTTTCCATATGCCCTTGTTTGTCTTTCTTTCGGGGATGGGAATCAAGGGCGGCCTGCGGAGCTTGAAAAGCGCGGGGCGGACGTTTCTCATTTATGCCGCAGCCCAAGGAGTAGTGGCGCTGTGGACGGCGTTTCGAGGCGGAACGCTCACTGTGTCGTGGGTGACCACACCTTACTGGCATCTGTGGTATTTGCTCAGCTTGGCGTACTGGTATATAATAGCGGGCGCAGTAGCGAGCGTCACAAGCCGCTTGCGCACAAAAGCGGCCGGGAGAGTAAAACGGGTTGTTTTTCTCGCTTCAATTGCCGCGGGCGCGCTGTGGGGCTTCATCCCCTATGCCGGACGGCCATGGTCGCTATCTCGGACGGTGGCGTTTTTGCCCTTCCTGCTGGCGGGTGCTTTTTGGGGTGAAAGCATTCTGAACCGCCTGAAACGCGCCTATCGGCTGCTGCCAATGCTTTTGGCGGGGTGCGTGCTGTTGTTTTTCCTTCTGTGGAAGTTGCCGGTGTCCTGCCTCTATCATGCCGCGCCGTATCGCTACACACAAATGCCCGGCGCGGCGGGCGCCTTGGGGCGGCTGGGCTGCTATGCGGCTGCGGCGTGCTTTTCCGCCGTGGTGCTTATCCTGTGCCCAAAAAAGAAATTGCCCGTTACCGCAGTGGGTGCGGATACGCTGTGGCTCTATCTGCTGCACCCGCT
The DNA here is from genome assembly GCA_022793685.1 of Oscillospiraceae bacterium. Taxonomy (GTDB): domain Bacteria; phylum Bacillota; class Clostridia; order Oscillospirales; family Oscillospiraceae; genus CAKUEI01. Next base: position 17,653 of record JAAWDI010000006.1, on the reverse strand, counting down.
GGTGGTACTTCCCCTGCGGCGTATGCCGCACCCGCCGGAGGCGGCCGTTCCGATGGGAATTGGCGCGGCGGCTGTGCTGATGGCTGTAACCGCAGGTTTGCTGAAACTGCGGGGTCAGCGGTACCGCTTTGTCACGGAAGAGGGCGCGCTTCTCTCAAAACGGTGAAAATAACCAAAGCGGCGCTGGATTCCACGGAATGCTTCGGAGGAATATCACAAAAAATTGTATCCCTGTAAGGAATCCTTACTTTCCTTTTGCGCAGACGCGATGTATAATGTAAACGGATAAGTAGCGGGCGTGACAGCCTGCATTGAGGTTGAATTTTTGTGAGATGGGAGGAACCAGTATGTCCACCGCAGCGACAACTGCCGTAAACAAGTCCACGGAGCCTCTGGCCATTGAGCCTTTTGACAAGGAATGGGGCGTTGGGATTTCCGGCCTGACAGAGAATCCGTCCCCCTTCCCCCGCATCAACAGGATGCTGAAATGGGTAAAGAGCATCGACTCCACAGCGGACAGCCAGCGGGCGCTGATTGTCACCGAATGCGACCAAAAGTACGCCATGTATCCCCAAAACATCAAGTGGGCCATGACGCTGAAGGAGCTTTATGAGCGGGTGGACATCCACATCTGGCCCGACGAGCTGATTGTGGGCGAGCTGTGCGCGCCTCCCAACTCCGCCCCCATCTATCCGGAATTCGCCATCGACTGGCTGGTGGATGAGTTCAAGAACCGCCCCATGGACCAGCGGAAAAATGACCGCTATGTGGTCTCTCAGCAGGTTCAGGACGACGTGTTCAATATGCAGGACTACTGGAAGGGCAAGACGGTGTCTGAAGCGGCCATCGCCTCCTACACCGAGGACGAGCTGAAAGGCTCTCACCTGCAAAAGTGCGTGGTGCTGGAGAGCTTGTTCCTGTATGCGGGCGTGGGCCACTTTACGGCCAACTATGAGCGCCTGCTCAAGCTGGGCTTCGGCGGCATCCGCAGGGAGATTGAAGAAGCTGCGGCCAAGCTCGACCCCACCGACCCCGACGACATCAAGCGCGCGGAGTTCTACAAGGCGGAGCTGATTACCCAGGAGGCGGCCTCTACATACATCCGCCGCTATGGCGAGCTGGCCGCCAAGATGGCAAAGGAGGAGCAAGACCCTGTCCGCAAGGCGGAGCTGGAGCGGGTATCCTCCAACTGCCTTCAGGTGGCGGAAGGGCCTGCCCGTGATTTTTGGGAGGCTGTCCAGCTTTGGCATATCGCCACCAATATGATTATCATCGAGTCCAACGGCCATTCGGTGACCTATGGCCGCTTCGACCGCATTTTCTACCCCTACTATAAGCACGACATGGAGACGGGCAATCTGTCCCGCGAGCAGTGCCAGGAGTTGATTGAGCACTCCTTCATTAAAATGCACGAGCTGCGGAAAATCCGCGACACTGCCGCCATCACCTTCTCCAGCGGCACCATCATGGGCGGCACCGCGCTGGACGTGGGCGGCGTGGACCAGAACGGCAACGACATTACCAACGACCTTTCCTACATGGTGCTGGACGCCCATGCCCACACCCGCCTGCCCAACCCGTGGATGGGCGTGCGCCTGCATGAAAATTCCCCGTGGGAGTTCAAGGTCAAGACCTTCAACGTCATCCGCATCGGCACCGGCGAGCCGAAGATTTTCAACGACGGCCCCATGATTCAGGCGCTGATGAACTACGGCAAGGATGTGGAGACCGCCCGCGACTATGTGGGCGTGGGCTGCGTGGAGCCGTCCATTCCCGGAAAGACCTATGGCTGGCACGATTCCGCGTCCTTCAATCTGGCCAAGATGACCCAGCTTGCCATCAACCACGGCCGCTGCATCGACTGCTCCAGCCAGTGCCCCCGCTATGCCAAATGCGCCGGGGCGGGCGGAAGCCTCGGCCCCGACACCGGCGGACTGGACACCTTCCAGAGCTTCGACGAGGTGAAGGAGTCCTTCGAGAAGCAGATGAAGTACTGGTGCGACAAGATGATTTCCATGGTCAACAAAATTGACATGGCACAGCAGCGCTTGAAGCCCCTGCCCTACCTGTCCCTGCTTATCGACAACTGCATCGAGAAGGGCAAGGACGTGACCGCCGGAGGCGCGCTCTATAACCACTCCGGCCCCCAGGGCGTGGGCATCGGCACCGCCGCCGACAGCCTGATCGCCATCAAGCAGGTGATTTTCGACGAGAAGAAGGTCACCGGACAGGAGATGCTGGACGCCCTGAAGGCCAACTGGAAGGGCTATGAAAAGCTGTATGCCTATGTGAACGGCGACCGCGTCCACCATTACGGCAACGACGACGACTATGCCGACGAGCAGGCAAAATTCGTCATGGCCACCTACTGCGCCAACGTGGAACACCGCCCCACGGCCCACGGCGGCGAGTTCATGCCCGGCGTGTTCTCCGTGACCAACAACGTGATGCACGGCTCAGTGGCCGCCGCCACTCCGGACGGCCGCAAGGCCTATGAGCCGGTCAGCGATTGCATTGGTCCGGTGCACACCGAATGCTGCAGCCACGACCACCGCGGCCCCACGGCTGTGGCAAACTCTGTGGCCAAGCTGGACCACGCCCGTATCGGCAACGGCATCATCCTGAACTGGAAATTCTCTCCGTCCACCCTGACAGGCGTGACCGGACGGGATAACCTCATCAATCTGATGGACGTTTACTTCAAGCACGACGGGATGCAGAGCCAATTCTCCGTGGTGGGCCGCGAGACCATGCTGGACGCCCAAAAGCATCCGGAGAAATATCAGGATTTGCTGGTACGCATTGCGGGCTACTCCGCCTACTTTGTGGAGCTGAGCACCGAACTGCAAAACGACCTGATTGGCCGTACCGAGCTTTCCTTCGACTAATAAAATGAGTGGCCCGTCCTTCCTCCTGGGAGGGCGGGCCTTTGACAGGAGGCGACTCCCATGTATCGCGACGAAAACGGCCAGCCCTACGGTCTTGTGACAAATATTCAAAAATACACCATCCACGACGGCCCCGGCATCCGCACGGAAATTTTCTTTAAGGGCTGCAACCTCCACTGCCTTTGGTGCTCCAATCCGGAGACCATTGAGCCGCGGCGGCAGATTGGCGTTTATCCCAAGAAGTGTGTGGGCTGCGGAAGCTGTGTGGAGGTATGCCCCCAGCAGGGTGCGCCCATTGTCTTTGGCCCCGGCGGGCTGGAGGCTGTTCGGATGACCGACGCCTGCCGGGACTGCTTCAAGTGCGCGGAGGAATGCCCCGGCCGCGCCATTATGGTGTGGGGAGAAAAGATGACGGTGCCGCAGCTGATGGCGGTCATCGAAGAGGACCGCTCCTATTATGAAAGCAGCGGCGGCGGCGTAACCCTGTCCGGCGGCGAGGTGCTGGTGCAGGCAGAGTTTGCGGCGCTGTTGTTGCAGGAATGCAAAAAGGCTGGCATCCATACTTGTGTAGAGTCCGCCCTCAATTTCCCGCCGGAAACAGTGGACGCCGTCATGCAGCATGCCGATTTGGTGATTGCCGACCTGAAGCACATGGACGGCGAAAAACACCGCCAGGCCACCGGCGCGGGCAATGAGCGCATCCTGCAAAACTTGAAACGTCTGACAGAGCAGGGAAAATCCCTCGTCCTGCGCACGCCGGTCATCCCCGAGTTTAACGACAGCATGGAGGATATGGCTGCCATAGGCGCGTTTGTGCGCGATGAATTGAAGGGGAGGCTGGTGCAATACCAGCTTTTGCCGTACCGTAAAATGGGGACGGAAAAGCACGCCACCCTTGGGCAACACTATCCCTTGGGCGACGACTATGTTCCGCCTGAGCGGGAGGTGTGGGAGGCAAACCTCAAACGGTTGGTGGCTATGCTGAAAGAGGAGTATGGCCTGCCTGCCTGTGCCGGCAGCGGTGAAAAACTTCCAGAACTATGACGTGAGTTCACAAATTATTCATATCTCTTGGCCGCTTGCCACAAAAACACGTAAAAATCTGGCCGGTGAATAATAGCATATTGACAAAAACGGACGGACGCGCTATACTATGGGCGTATCAGACCCGGCTGCACACTGCGGCGGTATGGAGAAGGGACAGCTCCGCGCCGCCAAAAAGCAGCACAAAGCCGGGTATTGTGTGCAGTCGGCAATGCCGGCAAATTTTTGAAAGAGGGAGTGTAAAACTGTATGGAACAGACTGGCGTCAAGAAGCTGGCCCATGGCGGAAGATCTCAATTTCTGTACTTCCTGACCAAATTCAGCTTCTCTATCCTGACCTGTACTGAGCTGTACTACTTTGCCGCGTTCCTGACCGATACCGCTATGTTCTCTCTGGCGATTATCGGCCTTATCCAGACCGCTACCACCGTCATCGACGCTATCTTCTCGTTCTTCTATGGCGCGTTGATGGAGAAGATTGGTGCTCTGATGCCTTGGGGTTCCACCCGCAGCTGGCTGCTGGTCGGCCCCCCCATCGCCACCATTCTCTTTATCTTCTGCTTCGTTCGCATCAGCGATAATGAGATGGTGTCCGCTGTGGTCATCATCATCGCATTTATCCTTTCCCACGTTGTGTGGTCCATCGGCGAGTGCTCCATGAACGCTCTGTCCGTTCTGATGACGGACGACGTGAGCGAGCGTGCGTCCATGTCCATCAACCTGGGCCGCGGTACCATGGGTTCCTCCCTGGTGTTCGGCTTCATCGCCGGCTTCTTCCTGAACACCCTGTTCGTTGGCAGCCCGCTGGCCTATGTGTACATGATTATCATCTTCGGCGTCTTCTATTGGGTCTGCTGGATTCTGATGTTCATCGAGTCCAAGGGCTGTGAGCCAACCAAGGAAGAGAAGGCCGCCAAGGCTGAGCGCGCCGCTAAGGTTGCCGCTCTGTCCAGCCGCAGCGCTACTCTGGGTCAGGCTTACAAGTACGTGTTCAGCAGCAAGAACACCATCTGCGTCATGCTGGCCATCCTGTTCGGCTACTGCTGGACGTTCCTCGGCTCCGGCCTGATGTTCTACTTCTTCAACATCAGCCTTGACTCTGCGGCTCTGATGGGTACGTTCATGTCCATCCGTGGCCTAATCTCCCTGCTGGGCGGCGTGTTCTTCGTGCCCCTGCTGCTGAAGCTCTGCAAAGGCAGCAAGAGAATGTGCTACATCGTGTCCAATATCCTGAGCGCTGTGCCCATGCTGATCAACTTCTTCTGGCGTCCCGCCAACGTGTGGATCACTCTGATCATCATGCTGATCGGCAGCTTCCTCGGTTCCGGCGCCACCATGATGCAGGTTGGTCTGATGGGCGACTGCGGCACGCAGCTCACCTACAAGAACAACAAGGATGTTGCGGCGTTCACCGTGTCCTTCATGGCTCTGCCCCTGAAGCTCGCTCTCATCCTGCGCTCTGTGCTGATCACTGCCGCTATCGGCATGACCGGTTACGTGGCCGGCATGGCTCCCACCGAGTCCGTGGTCAACGGCTTCTATACCGCTTACCTGATTTGGCCGGTCGTCCTGATTGTCATCTCCACCATCCCCATGCTCATCTACAACCTGCCTGAGAGCAAGGTCACCGAGATGATTAAGGAGAATGACCGCCGCGCTGCCGAAGACAACAAGATGGTCGAGGAAGCACTGGCGAAGATGGAGGCTCAGGGCTAATACCTGACCATTCTTCAACTGAAAACTGTCCCAAAAACCGGCGCCCAATCGGGCGCCGGTTTTCTTTTTGCATCGCGTTGTTTGTCAGCTTTTTGTCACGATTGCAGAAATCAGGTTGGCTGTATCGCTGCAACGCTATAAGAGCCTTTTTTTGGTGGCCCTCCATTCGCTTTCGGGCTATAACTGTGCAGTTTAACGGATAAAGTGATTATAATATAAATAAAATTGTGCATATTGACTATAAAGAGGCTGGGGTATATAATAATAATTAAAGGCAGGGTGTCGGGCGGCCGAACGGTATCCCTGCCCCGTATCCGATTGATAAGGGAGTGTAATGTGCGTATGGAGATGAAGAGACTGAAGAACCCCGGCGTCACCAAGTTCTGTTACTTCCTTGCAAAGTTCGCTTTCGCATCCATGGCAAGCTGTGAGCTATACTATTTCGCGTCCTTTCTGACGGATGGTGCAATGTTAAGCGCCGCCATTGTCGGCGTCATTATGACAGTGACCAGCGCCATTGATACGGTTACCACTTTTATTAACGGCGTTATTCTGGAGAAGGTACGGATGCCTTGGGGTAAGTGCCGCTCGTGGCTGTTGGTTGGCCCGCCGGTCTTTACCATTCTGACGCTGTTTATGTTCTCGCGCATCAGCGACAATGAGATGGTATCCGCAGTGGTCATCATCATCGGCTTTGTTGTGGGGCATGTGATTTGGACGGTTACGGAGTCTGCCCATGCGGCCCTCTCGGTGGCCATCACCGACGATTTGGATGAACGCATGGCGCTTTCAATCAATTCCGGCCGCGGCCAAATGGGTTCCGGCCTGATTTTCGGTATCATTTCCGTGCCTTTGATTGCTGTGTTTGGCAACCTGACCCAAAGCCCTGCACGGGGTTATACTTTATTCGTGGGGCTGATGGGTATTTTCTGCTGCGTGGGCTATTGGCTCCTGTTCGCTGTGACCAAGGGCTGCGAGGATACTGACCGCCCCGTAAAAGGCGCCGCTGCACCCAAACAGAAAGGTCCCTCCGGTCTGGCTATGCTGAAAAGCATCGCCAACCCAAGCCTGATTACACTGATTATCACCGGCGCATTGGGCAACTGCTCCATGTTCCTGACCTCCGCCGTCACCTTCTATTACTTCAACTATAACCTGAACGCCATGGCCCTTATGGGCGTGTTCATGACGGTGCGGAGTGTGGCCGCACTGGGCGCGTCCTGGCTTACGCCGCTGCTGATGAAGATTTTTAAGGGCAGCAAGAAATCGGTCACCATCTTCGGCAGTGTTATTGCCGCCGCCCATATGTTCATTTTGTGGGGGATTCGTCCCAATTTCATCGTCTATGCGGTGGTCAGCGTGATTGCTTCACTGCTGGCTTCCTCCGGCACCATGCTCTCCATGGCTATGTTCAACGACTGCGCCGTATACTCCGAGTGGAAAACCGGACAGGACGTGAAGGGCTTCATCATGTCCATGCTGAACATTCCCGTCAAGCTGGCCCTGTTGGTGCGGAGCGTACTGGTGGCTGCCATTCTGGCCTCTATCAATTACACCGCAGGCGCGCCTGTCACGGACACAGTTTTACAGGCCTTCAATAATGCCTACTTACTCTATCCGGCTATCATGGGCGTGGCCGGCCTCATCATCATGCTGGTGGGCTACCGCCTGAAGGAAGCGGACGTGGCAAAGATGATTGAAGAGGTCAACGCACGGAAGGGCGGCGCCCCGGCAGAAGCCGCCTCCGTGAGCGCGCCTCCTGCTGAATAACCTTCCTCTTTCAAGCACATAGAAACGGGAGCGGGCCTTTCGGCCCGCTCCCGTTTCGTGCTGTTGTCACTGCCCGCCGAAAGCGGGAAGGTCGATTGTGATAGGGGTCGAAAGTGCAGTATGATGCGTGTAGTCTACGCCGAGGTCGATGGTTTCGCCGGGGTAATGGGACAGCATATAGTGCTCGGTCAAAACCTCGTCACCGGGGGAGAAGCCGCCGCTTTGGAAGTAGCGGGTCTCTGAGCCTTCACCGCTTCGATATGCCCATGAGAGGTGGCTGTGGTTATTGGAGCATCCCTCAATCCTTGGCGAATGGACAAAGATTTCAATACCGTCCCCTTGCCGTGTGAGGGACAGGGAGGTTTGAGAACAGGGAAGCTCCCCTGAGACGTAAGTGCGGCCAATCTCCATGCCGTTCAGCCATTGACTGTCTTTATTCATCCAGTCCGCGCCAGTGATGACCAGCCGGTATTGCTTTTCGGGGGAAAAGTAGATGCTCTCCACACGGTGGAACGCCCGGAAAGGTGTTTCGCTGCCGGTGGGGGTCGCACCGCTGTAAAGCTCATAGCGCACGCCGCCCCCGTCCTCCAAATAGAAGTGGAGGTCTCTGAGCCACGCGGTGTTGTTTTCGTCGTCCACAAGGTTCAACTGGGTGTAGGTGGGCAACACGTCGATGGTATCCAGATAGACGCGTTGGCCGTCCAGCTCCAGCCATTGGCCGATGGAAAGTGTTTCGCCGGTGGCGGTGTATTCCTCCTTAAGAGGCAGGTGGAACAGGAAAGTCTCCTCCCCCAGCAGGGGCTCCTCCTCCTGTCCCGGCGGCAGTTCGACGGGCGCTTGGGCGGAATTGCTTTCATAGGCGGAAACCTCGCAGGAGAGGTGAAGTACGCTGGGCACAGGGCCGTCAAGGAACTCCAGCGTAAGGGAGTGAAGCCCGGCGGAGGGGTCGCCGCCCCAAGAGCCGATGTAGCCGTCGGCTGGCGTGACGCCGTCCTCTTTAACGGCTGTGGGCATGAGCTGGAGGTAATGGCCCTCCGCCGATTCTATGGTGTATAGAACGTTCACTTGCCGTTTGTCCACAATCAGGTATTGGATGGCCACGGTGATGCCGTTCTGTGTCTGATTCTGGCCGGAATACTGAATATAGTCGTTTTTGACGGCCATTTGCAGACTGTCGGAAAACGCCACGGCGGACAGCAGGTCTTTCAGCACCGGAACAGTTCCGGCGGCCAGCGCGGCGGGCAAAGACAGGTTGACTACCAGCACAAAGGCGGCGGCAAGTCCAGCCAGCGAGGCGGCGGGGATGGCGCACACCTTGGCGGCCAGCCGCCTGCTGTGGCGCTGCTTGGCGCGTTGAACGGCGCCCTCCAAACGGGGGGGCATGTCGACAGGTTCTGTCATCAATGCGGAAAATTCATCTGTTCTGTTCATAGTTGCACCTCCTCGGTCAGCTCCACGCGCAAAAGCGTGAGAGCCTTCTTCTGGCGTGTGGAGACGGTGGTCCGGGGGATGTCCAGCACCTGCGCCGTCTCCTCTAATGTAAGGCCGCTGAAGTAGCGCAGTAAGATAACGTCCTTCAACTGGCGGGGCAGCTTGGAGATGGCCTCTTTCAGGGGGAGCGCGTCAAACTGCTCCTGCGCCGTTTCGGGTAATTCGGCCATGGAGTGCTCCCGCGCACGGCGGCGGTATTCGCTGGCGCACACGTTAAGCAGAATACGGGTGAGCCATGTGGTGAAAAACTCCGGCTGGCGGAGCTTTTTACAGCTTAAAAGGCCCTTGTAAACCGCCTCGTCCACTGCGTCCAGTGCGGCGGTCTCGCTCCCCAGATAGAGGAGCGCGGTGCGGTAGAGCTTGCCTTTTAGTGCTTCGGCTTGCTGGCAGTACTGCTGCTGCGTCAAAGGTCATCGCCTCCTTTCTGCCCATTAGACGGTTTTGTAAGGGAATTTGACTTTGCCGCATTGAAAAAATTTTGCTCTCATTATATAATGGGGTATCAAACAGAGACAAGGGGGATGGCAATGCGGGAACCGGAACAACTGCCCATCCCTCTTTTATTATGGTACAGGGAGAACGCCCGTAAACTGCCGTGGCGGGGGATAAAAGACCCTTACCGCATCTGGTTGTCCGAGGTCATGCTCCAACAGACGCGGGTGGCGGTGGTGCTGGAATACTACCGTCGCTTTTTAGAGGCTCTCCCTACCGTGGAGGCCTTGGCCGCCTGTCCGGACGACGAGCTGATGAAGCTGTGGCAGGGGTTGGGCTATTACAGCCGCGCCCGCAACCTGAAAAAAGCGGCGCAGGTGGTGACAGAACAGTACGGCGGCCGCTTCCCGAATACCTATGAGGGCTTGCGCGCCTTGCCCGGCGTGGGGGAGTACACCGCTGGGGCGGTGGCCTCCATTGCCTTTGGCGTGACGGTGCCTGCGGTGGACGGGAACGTTCTGCGGGTGTTGGCCCGCATCACGGGAGATGAAAGCGACGTCACCCTCCCCGCCACGAAGAAAGAGGCTGCCCGTGTGCTGAAGGCGGTCATGCCCACCACCGCGCCGGGGGAGTTCAATCAGGCCATGATGGAGCTGGGGGCCACGGTGTGCCTCCCCAACGGCGCGCCGCTGTGCAGCCGCTGTCCGGCGAAGGAATTTTGCGCGGCATTGCAGACAGAGCGCATCGGTAGCTTGCCGGTGAAACCCCCGAAAAAACCACGGCGGGTGGAGGTGCGCACGGTTTACCTGCTGTTCCGCGGGGACAGGGTTGCCTTGCGGAAGCGTCCGGAAAAGGGCCTGCTGGCGGGGCTGTGGGAGTACCCCAACGCCTTGAAGGAGGAAGCTCCGCCTGTGGAGGGCCTGCGCTGGACACAGGCGGGAACGGGAAAGCATATTTTTACCCACATCGAGTGGCATATGACCGCCATGACGGCGGAGGCTCAGAGCAACGCCCTGCCGGAGGGCTGGGTGTGGGCAGACAGGCAGGAGATAGAGAAGGTTTACGCTATCCCCGGTGCGTTCGATGCATTCAAGCCGTGGGTGGAGGAGCGTTTCAAGAAAATGGGCTGAAAGAGGAGAGAGAAATGGCAAAGCTGTATTTTCGCTATGGAGTCATGGGTTCCAGCAAGACGGCAAACGCCCTGATGGTGCGCTATAATTATGAGGAGCGGGGGCAGGATTCCCTGCTGGTCAAGCCTAACATAGACCAGCGGGACGGGGCGCGGTTTGTAGCCTCACGGGCCGGCCTGAGCCACCCCTGCATTTACTTCACAGACCTGAGGGAGATGGACGAGGAGGCTTTGCGCCGCTATGCCTGCGTCATCGTGGACGAGGCGCAGTTTTTGTCCGAGGACGACGTGGACTACCTGACCCATCTGGTGGACGACCTGAATTTGCCCGTCATCTGCTACGGCCTGCGGGCGGATTTCAAGGGCGACCTGTTTCCTGGCTCCAAGGCCTTGCTGGCCACGGCGGACATCATTGAGGAAATCAAGACCATCTGCTGGTGCGGGCGGAAGGCCACCTGCAACACCCGCTTTGACGAAAACGGCGTGGTGCTGAAAGAGGGCGAGCAGGTGGTGTTAGGGGCCAACGACAAATATATCGGCCTGTGCCGCCGCCACTGGAAGGCGGGCGACTTGGGGCCGGGCAGGGGCAAATAGGACTACTCCCACTCATGGCAGGAGGCGGCCAGTTGAAGCCCCAGCTTCAATCCATCATAAAAAGAAAACATACCATGTCCAATAATGGGATTGGATTTCAGATCTTCCGGCCAGCGTTGCGGCTGCGGCCCGGGTACCCGCTGGGCATAGAGCAATTCAATGACAAATGGGATTTTGTGCATGCCAGGCCTCCTCCCTCGAGCTTCATTTACGATAATTATATCACGACAACATAGACGCGTCAAGAGGTGCGCACATGACATTTAACGAGCGTCTCAAATTATTGAGAACAGAAAATAAGTTAACACAGGACAATGTGGCAAAGGGACTTGAAATGCCAACGCGAAGCTATCAACGGTTGGAGTCCGACGGTGCAAAAGCTCAGTTTGATACACTCTTAAAAATTGCGAATTATTATGGCGTCTCCATTGATTGGCTGGTTGGCCGCACCGACAAGCGGGAAGTGAACCGATGACCTGCACCCTCTGCCCCCGACGGTGCGGCGCCCTGCGGAATGAGAACGTGGGGGAGGGCGTCTGCAAAGCGCCGACCCTTCCCACCGTTGCGCGGGCGGCCCTCCACTTTTGGGAGGAGCCGCCCATTTCCGGAACAAACGGCTCCGGAACGGTGTTTTTCAGCGGGTGTCCGCTGGGCTGCATTTTCTGCCAGAACGAGGAGGTCAGTCACGGCGGCGTGGGAAAAACGGTGACGGTGCCCCGCTTGCGGGAGATTTGCCTCGAACTGCTGGCACAGGGGGCGCACAATATCAACTTTGTCACGCCCACCCACTATGCCCATGCGGTGGCCGAGCTGTTGGAGCAGCCCCTCGGCGCGCCGGTGGTGTGGAACAGCGGCGGCTATGACAGTGTGGAGACCCTGAATATGCTGGCGGGCAAGATAGACGTGTACCTGCCTGACTTGAAGTATGTCACCCCCCAGAGGGCGGCGCGCTATTCCGGTGCGGCGGACTATCCGGCGGTCGCCCTTGCGGCACTGGAGGAGATGGCGGCGCAGGCGGGGCCTCCGGTGATGAAGGACGGCCTGCTGAAAAAGGGCGTTCTCGTGCGGCACCTGCTGCTGCCCGGCGGGCTGGAGGAGGCCAAGGCGGTGATGGACGCGGTGGCGGAACGGTTCCCCTGCGGCGGAGTGCTGTTTTCCCTGATGTGCCAATACGTGCCTTATGGGAGGGCGGCGGATGATAAGGTCATTGGCCGCCGCCTGCGGCGGGGTGAAATCAGGGCGGCGCAGGAGTATATGAAGAATTTGGGCCTTGCAGGCTATTCCCAGAGCGGCGAAGCAGCGGACGAGCGGTACATCCCGCCCTTTGACCTGACCGGTGTATGAAAAAACAGGGCGCATCCCCAAGCGGGGCGCGTCCTGTTCTATTTTTCAGCGGAAATCTCCAGCAAAGCCGCCATGTCCTGGGGGAGCGGCGCTGTGAAGGATAGTTCCTTTTCGGTGACGGGGTGGCGGAGCGACAGCTTCCACGAGTGGAGGGCCGGGCGGGCGATGCGTTCCCGCTCCTCCGTGCCATAGAGAAAGTCCCCTACAAGCGGACAGCCCAGATGGGCCATGTGCACCCGAATCTGATGGGTGCGGCCGGTATCCAGCGTCAGCTCTATCAGCGAAGCGCCGGGCGCAGTGGAGAGGGTGCGGTAATGGGTGACCGCCCGCTTGCCGTCCTGCTGCACCTGCTGGGCGATGAGGGAGCCGTCCACCCGCCCGATGGGAGCGTCCACCGTACCGTCGGGCGGCTGGGGCGTTCGGGTGCATACCGCCAGATAAGTGCGGCGGAACGCTCCTGTGTGAAGCTGGTTTTTCAGCTTCTCCTGGGCGTGGGGATATTTGGCCACCGTCATCAAGCCGGAGGTGCCTTTGTCCAACCGGTGGATGGGGTGAAAATCCGCCAAAATACCCGACGTTTCGTAATATTTCATTAAAAAATTACCCAGCGTATCGTCATAATGGCCGGGGCCGGGGTGAACAGGCACGCCGGGGGCCTTGTTTATCACCAGAAAATCATCGTCCTCATAGATGATATTCAGCGGGCCGACTGCGGGGAGAATACCGCTTTTCACTTCGGCGTCCCCCACAAGCACGGATAACACCTGCCCCGGCGAGGCGGTTGTCCGGGTGGTGACCCGAACGCCGTCCAGAAGGATGCCGTCCGGAAGCCATTTGACCCGCCGAAGCACGGTACCGGAAAGCCCCATGGAATACCGGAGAAGACTGCTCACCTTTCGGCCTGCCTCCTCCTCTGCGACAGTGTGGGTCAGGCGGCGGGGCGGCTTCACAGCTTGCGGGCGTAAACCGCCCGGACGATAAGCAGCACTAAAAATTCAGAGAAGTAGACCACAAACAGGGTTCTGAACACAGTTTGATTGAGGGGCGCGGCACTCAAAAGCGCGGCGGCCTCCATGAAAAAGGTGATAAGCCCTCCGGTGGACATGGACTTTTGGAGAATCAGCTTTTCCCGTTCGTCGTTTTCCTTTACCATTTGAGCCTTGGCCTTTTGGGGGTACGCCAACAGCCAACGGCAGCGGGCGAAAAAGATGGCGCCCACCAGCATGAGGCCGCAGGAAACGCCGCTGTAAAAGCCGTGTGCAAAATCACCCAGCGTACTTTCGGACAGAAAAACGCGGGAGCAGACGGTGCCAATCAGGCCAAGGATAAAAATGCCGATGGCGATTTGACTTCTGCGGCGCAGAGCGGCGGCGGGGTCGGATGAGGCTGTGAGCAGCTTGATAATCATGACAGTTCCTCCTCAAACAGAAAGACGGCTTCAATGGGCTTTTCAAAATAAACGGCCAGCTTGTGGGCCAGCAGGAGAGAGGCGTTATAGCGGCCGTTCTCAAGCGAGATGATGGTCTGGCGGGTGACGCCCACTGCGTCAGCCAGCTCCTCCTGCGTGATGTGCCGCTCTTTTCGCAGAACGGCAATATGATTGCGCATGGGTCACCTCTGAAATGTAAAATCAACTTTACATTCACAGGATAGCATGTTTTTGAAAAATGTCAAGTCTATTTTACATTTTGGGAAGAAAAATCCCGCAGTAAGGGAGCCTTTGCAAACTGCGGGAAAAAGGAGTATAATATGCGCAATGAAACGCGGGGTGAGCCAATGGCGGAAAAATTAAGCCTCTATCTTCATATCCCTTTTTGCCGAAGCAAGTGCGATTACTGCGACTTTTACTCTCTGGCCGGACGGGACGACCGGATGGACGATTATCAAAAGGCGTTGGTGAAGCATCTGAAGGAAGCTGCGCCCCGCGTGAAGGGTTATCCGGTGGAGAGCGTTTATTTCGGCGGCGGTACGCCCAGCTATTACGGCGAGAAGCGCATACGGGAACTGCTGGGAGTTGTCCGGCGGCACTACAACGTTTGCCATGACGCGGAAATCACCATGGAAGCCAATCCGGACAGCGTGAACAGGCGCGACTTGGCATGGCTCCGCTTTGCGGGGGTGAACCGGCTCTCGCTGGGCATACAGTCCACTTGTGACAGGGAGCTTTCCGCCCTTCACCGTCCCCATACCTTTGCACAGGCGCGGGAGGCGGTGCTGGCGGCGCGGGCGGCCAAATTCAAAAATATCAGCCTCGACCTGATTTGCGGCCTGCCCGGCCAAACGCTGGAGGGCTGGAAGGACACGCTGGAGCAGGCCGTCAGGCTGGCGCCGGAGCACCTTTCCTGTTACGGCCTGAAGGTGGAAGAGGGAACGCCGCTGGCTGCACGGGCGGCAAGGGGAGAACTGTTGCCTGACGACGACGCTCAGGCGGACATGTATCTTTGGGCGGTCAAGCGTCTGGCAGAGGCGGGCTACCGGCAATATGAGATTTCCAATTTTGCCCGTTCTGGGTTCCAGTCCCGGCACAATCTGCGGTATTGGATGATGAAGCCCTACCTGGGCTTCGGCCCCGGCGCACACTCTGACTTCGGAGGGCGGCGGTTCAGTTTTGTAAAAGACCTTGACGCCTATATTGACGGTATTCTGAACGGCGGCACGGTGATGGACAGTTCCGAGACCATTCCCCAGCGGGAGCGGAGCGGCGAGTACTTGATGCTCTGCCTGCGTACTACCCGCGGCATCGAGGAGTGGGAGTACCGTCGCACCTACTTTATGAACTTTGACGCCATCGAGGGCAAGTTGGCTGAGTTTGAGCACCGAGGCTGGGCGACCCGCGCGGGCAACCGCTGGCGGCTGACGCCAGAGGGCTTTTTGCTGTCAAACCAACTGATTGTTGAACTTATGGAACGGCAAGAGGCGGCGGCGCTTTCCGGAACCTTGGAACGTTTGCGCCATGTAGCTGATAAAATGGGACGAACAGCCAAAGAGGTTGGACACGGTGCAGAGCCGCCGGAAAAACCTTGACCATAAAAAACCGTGCTGTGGCCATCGCCACAGCACGGTTTTTTATGGTTTCATCTTGCAGGCTTCGCACAGCTTGGGCGCCACCTTGCGGAACAGGAGATAAGACAGCATTCCCAAAAGAGCGCCGAGGGTGTTCAAAATCAAGTCGTCCACATCGGTGCCGCGGGCCAGCCGGAGTTGCATCAGCTCGATGAACAGGGAACAAGCCGTGCCAACGGCCACAGCCCAACCTGGCTTTAAGCGCCACAGCAGCGGAATGCAAAACCCGATGGGCAGGAACATGACGATGTTGCCCACAAAATTGATGAGGAAATAGTTGGAATTTCCGTTGACCAGCACCTCATATCTGGTCTGCTCAATAACACGGAACGGAAGCAAATTCAGGCCGCCCGTCCCCTGCACGGGAATGATGTGCGGCCCGCCTTCCCAAGAGATGAGAGGAAGCACCGTCAATGAAGCGACACCGACCAAAAAGAGAAGGAAGAGCATCAGAAGCGCTTCATGGCCTACGGTGGTATATATCCGGCGGCGGCGCAAGGCCCGCACCCGCAGGCCGCGCCAAATCAGCAGCGGGGGAAAGGCGCAGGCCATAAAGGGAAGCATCCGCCCGGCGAAGCGAAGAATGGCATTCATGGCTTACAAGGCGTGCAGGTCGTAGGGGGTGGTCTGGTAAACGTAATAGTTCAGCCAGTTGCTATACATGAGTTGTCCGGCGCTGCGCCAACGAACCACCGGTGGCTGGGAGGGGTCGTCGCCGGGGAAGTAATGCTGCGGCACAGCAATATCCAGTCCCTTGTCCACATCGCGGAAGTATTCCTTGGACAACGTATCCGCGTCATACTCCAGATGGCCGCTGATGAAGAAGTGACGGTTGTCCTCGCTTTTGACGGCAAAGACGCCCGCCTCTTTGGAGACGGCCAGCAGCTCCAAACCGGGCGCCGCAAGAATGTCCTCCTCCCGCACCTCGGTATAGCGGGACTGGGGGGCGAGAAAAACGTCGTCAAACCCCCGAAAGAAGGGAGACTGGGGGCGCAGAATGGTATGCTCAAAGACGCCGAACAGCTTTTGAGGCAGGCTGTATTTGGGGATGCCGTAATGATAGTAGAGCCCCGCCTGACTGCCCCAGCAGATGTGCAGGGTGGAATGGACGTGGGTTTTGGTCCATTCCATGATTTCGCACAGCTCGTCCCAGTACTCCACGTCAGTAAAGTCCAGATTTTCCACCGGCGCGCCGGTGATAATCATACCGTCATAGTTGCGGTCTTTGATGCGGCCAAAGGTGGTATAAAAAGACTCCAGATGGCTGGGGTCGGTATTGCGGGAATGATAGCTGGAGGTTTGCAGCAGCTCCACCTGGATTTGCAGCGGGGTGTTGGACAGCTTGCGGAGAAGCTGGTTTTCCGTGACGATTTTGGTGGGCATCAGGTTGAGGATAATCAGGTTCAGCGGGCGGATGTCCTGATGGAGCGCCCGGTGCTCTGTCATCACAAAGATGTTCTCGCTCTCCAGCACCGTGGTGGCGGGCAAGGAGTCGGGAATACGAATGGGCATAGGGTTCACCTCACGATTTCTTCGAGCTTTTTCAAATATACTATATAAAAGTAACACATTTTTCCCCATTCCGCAACCAGAGGAAAAGAAAGTGAAAAAATTTGAAAAAAGGTATTGACTTTGATGGCGATGTTTGGTATATTAAGCGAGCGCTTGTTTGAGAGAGCGACGGAAACATCAGAAAAGCGATGAAAAATTCTGAATTTCTTGAAAAAACCTCTTGACAGGCACCCGTGCGGCATGGTATATTAAAAGTCCGGCCGCGGAGCGGGCGTGTGCACCTTGTAAATTAAACAACGTGAAAGAACACGAAAAGCACCAGAGAAGGACAAGAAGTTCTTTTCGACAAGCAATTGTTTGGAAAGGCTCTTTTGAGAAGATTCTTTTGAAGCTATGGAAAATGGCTCATAAGATGATTTGTGCAAGCCGGAAACGGGTTGTATAGATACCATTTTATAGAGAGTTTGATCCTGGCTCAGGATGAACGCTGGCGGCGTGCTTAACACATGCAAGTCGAACGGGGTACCCTTGACAGAGGCTTCGGCCAATGGATAGGAATACCTAGTGGCGGACGGGTGAGTAACGCGTGAGGAACCTGCCTTGGAGTGGGGAATAACACACCGAAAGGTGTGCTAATACCGCATAATGCAGTGGAGAGGCATCTCTTTAC
>JAAWDI010000005.1 GCA_022793685.1 Oscillospiraceae bacterium | reverse complement strand
TCTCCACTTCTACAACTCCACCTCCACCCTTCAGCGCAAGGTGGTGTTCCGTACCGATATGGCGGGCGTGACCAAAATCGCTGTGGATGCCGCAAACCTCATTCGCGAGCTGTCCCAGCCCATGATTGACAAGGGCATGAACCTGCGCTATGAGTATTCTCCGGAGTCTTTCATGGGCACGGAGATGGACTTTGCCGTGGACATCTGCGCCCAAGTGATGGAGGCGCTGGAGGCAACGCCGGAGCATCCGGTCATCCTCAACCTGCCCACCACCGTGGAAAATTGCAGCCCCAACTACTTTGCGGACGAAATCGAGTATTTTATCCGCAAGCTGCCCAACCGTGAAAGCGCCGTCATCTCCCTCCACCCTCACAACGACCGGGGCTGCGCCGTCGCCACCGCCGAACTGGGTTTGCTGGCGGGCGCCGACCGGGTGGAGGCCACCCTGTTCGGCAACGGCGAGCGCACCGGCAATCTGGACATGGTGACGCTGGCCATGAATATGTACGTACAGGGCGTCGACCCGGAACTTGATTTCTCCCGCGTCAACGAAATCAAAGAGGTCTATGAGCGGTGCACCAAGTTGGTGGTGGGCCCCCGTCAACCCTATGCCGGCGAACTGGTGTTCACCGCCTTCTCCGGCTCCCATCAGGACGCTATCAACAAGGGCGTTTACTATATGAAGGAAAGCGGCAGCGACAAATGGGAGGTGCCTTACCTGCCCATCGACCCTGCCGACGTGGGCCGCCAGTATGAGCCAATCATCCGCATCAACAGCCAGTCGGGCAAAGGCGGCGCGGCCTTTGTCATGGCCCAGCTCTTCGGCTATGAGCTGCCCAAGGCCATGCACCCGGAATTCGGCAAGGTGGTGCAGGAGGAAACCGACCGCGTCGGCAAGGAAATTCCCGCCCAGCGGGTGTTGGAGCTGTTCCAGCAGGAGTATATCGACGCCACCGAGCCTTACCGTCTGGTGCGCCACGCATTTCAGGAGCAGGCCGACGGCAGCGGGAAATCTCTGGTACTCTTCACCGGTACGCTCCGCCACAAGGAGACCGAATTCGAGGTAGCGGGCGAGGGCAACGGCCCCATCGACGCTTTCTTCAACGCCATTCACGGCCAGAAGATGGACCGCTTCACCTTTGTGAACTACACTGAGCACGCCATCAAGAGCGGTTCTGACTCTCAAGCAGTGGCCTATATCCAGTTGAAGGACGCCGAGGGCAACAGCGTATTCGGCGTGGGCGTTGACCACAACATCAATCTTGCTCCCCTGCGGGGCATCCTCTCCGCCATCAACCGCGCGGTGCGGAAAAAGGGCTGAAGAACATACAAAAAGGAGGCCGCTATGCTTGACTTGAGTACATGGCTGAACCGTTTCTCTGCGGCACTGGACGCAGCTTTCGGCAGCCGGGTCTGGTTTGTGGGTTTACAGGGCAGTTATGGCCGAGGCGAGGCTACGGATACCAGCGACATTGATGTTGTGGTGATTTTAGACGCTTTGTCAACTGACGACATTCGGGCATATGGCGCTCTGTTGGACACCCTGCCCCACCGGGCGCTCATCTGCGGTTTTCTGTCAGGCAAGGAAGAACTGCTCCATTGGGACGCCGCCGACCTCTTTCAGTTCTATCACGACACCAAGCCCCTCAAGGGCAGCCTTGACCCACTTCTGAAGCGTCTTGACCAAACCGCCGTTGAGCGGGCAATCCATACCGGAGTATGCAACCTTTATCACGCCTGCGTCCACAATATGCTCCACGAAAAAAGCGGGGACATCCTTCGCAGTCTTTACAAGTCGGCGGTTTTTACGGTGCAGGCCGTCTGCTTTCAGCAAAGCGGCCAATACCACGCAGGGCGGGACGCGCTGCTGTCTGCTGCGGGCGAGGCAGAGCGCCCCATTCTCCAGACCGCCTATGGGCTGAAGGACGGCGTCCCCGTTGAATTCGAGGCCATGTCCGAGACGCTGTTCCGTTGGGCGCAGCGCTATGTTCAGCAGGACGGCTTCCGTTCAAACTCTGCGCCTCCGGAGGGAAGCCCGTCAAGCTGATAAAGATAAAAGGGAGAAGCGCCATGCGGAAGAGAAAAACGGTCGCGAAAGTCATTTGCAGCATCGTCGCCGCATTCGCCATATTCCTGCTCGTCGTATCGGTCAACCATCAGGTACGCTTAAAAAAGGAAGCCGGACTGCGTACCCCCTTGGGGAAAATGGTTGAGGTCGGCGGGCACAGCATGAGCGTCTATCTTGAAGGTACGGGCGACACGACCCTTGTTTTCATGTCGGGCGCGGGCACCTGTTCCCCCATACTGGACTTCAAGTCCCTCTACTCTCTCTTGAGCGACCGGTATCAAATTGCCGTTGTGGAAAAATTCGGGTATGGCTTCAGCGACGTCGTCGATAAAAGCAGGGATATTGACTCGATGCTTGAGGACACAAGAGCGGCGCTTACAGCAGCGGGACTGACCGCCCCTTATGTCCTTTGCCCGCACTCCATGTCAGGGCTTGAGGCCCTGTATTGGGCGCAGAAATATCCTGACGAGGTATCCGCCATTATCGGCCTTGACATGTCGGTTCCGGGGCATTATGACGGCATGAGTATAAATCTGCCGCTGATGCGGCTTGCGGGCGGTGCGGCACATATCGGCATAACCCGGCTGATTCCGGACATTGCAGACAGCGACGCTGTCAAGTACGGCACATTATCGGATGCGGAAAAGGAGATATATCGGGCTGTTTTTTACAGCCGAACGGCCACTGTGACCATGCTGAACGAAACCGCTCAGGTGAAGGAAAACGCTGAAAAGGTGGACGCTCTGGGCGTTCCGCAGGTTCCCATGCTGCTGTTCCTTTCAGACGGTTCCGGCGGAACGGGATTTGATACAGAGACATGGCGCAGCATCCCCATCGCATATATAGCACAGGTTCATGACGGAACCTATATTGAATTGAACTGCCCGCACTATGTGCACGACTACGAATACCAAGCCATCAGCGAACATATCCTCGCATTCTTGTCATAGCACATCTGGCAGAGCGCGCCCGGCAGCGTCAGGCTCAACAGGCGCTTCGCCCCCTTGACAGCACCGCCCGGTTCCCGTATAATAATGGCAATCGTCGGCTGAAGTCGGCACTCTTTCCCTTGTGTTATATGCCGTTTATCAAGACCATGAAGGTCTGTCCGCCCCCAAGGGGCAGCAGGACTTTGTGGTCTTGCTTTTATTTCCACAGAAAGGTGTGCTTCCCATGACCAATATCCGCATGAAAAAACTGGTGCTTTCCGCCCTGTTTCTGGCTCTGGCACTGATGCTTCCCTTCCTCACCGGACAAATTCCGCAAGTCGGCTCCGCCCTGCTGCCCATGCACCTTCCGGTGCTGCTGTGCGGCCTGATTTGCGGTGGGCCGTGGGGGCTTGCGGTTGGCTTTACCGCTCCCCTGCTGCGGCATCTGCTCCTTACGACGCCCCCTCTGATTGCCGCCGTCCCCATGGCCTTTGAGTTAGCCGCCTATGGGCTGGTCTCCGGCCTGATTGCCAGATGTACCAGACAGAACACCGCCGGAACCTACCTCGCCCTTGTTCCCGCCATGCTGGCGGGCCGGGCGGTTTGGGGCGTTGTGCGGGCGCTGATGACCTTCTTCACCGCTACCGAGTTCTCCTTGGCCCTGTTCCTCAGCGGGGCACTGCTCGCCGCCATTCCCGGCATCATCGTCCAGCTGGCGCTCATTCCCATTTTGATGGCCGCCCTCCGCAACGCGAAGCTCATACCGCTTCAGCCGTCCGCGCCTTCTGCGCCCGCCGCTTCTCCTGCATGGAAGAAGTAACCGCTCTGCTGACTGCGGCCCTCTCCCAGCGCCCTCAAATGCAGGTGCAGGACGCGGTTAAGCTGCTCTATCAGCGCACCTTCGGCCCAGAGCATCTTGTCAACGCCCCTGCCGACGTTCTCCCCGCTTTGCTCGAAGAATGGAACTCCTGTCAAGGAAATAACCTTGCCCCTGTGGAGTCGCTGGGCAACGGCGTCTGCCGGGTCAATCTCGCACCCGTCAAGGCCATGGGGTTGGCTCCGGAAACCTTGTGCCACCTCCTGAAACGCTGCGCGGACGCAGTAAAGGGCAGCAAGGGGGATTTCGACGCCGCGCTAAACTGTGTCAAGCAGTTCTCCTTTCCAAATTCAGACGTTTCCGCTTATTTGGAGGGCTACCGAAACGTGGGCTGCCCCCCCGTCCACCACAGCAGTCAATACCGCGCCGCCTACCATCCTGCTTACCGACTGGCGCTGGAGCGGGAGGCGCGGTTTCTCCCTCTGTTCGCCTATTTGGACAGAGAACTGCCCCGCCACGACAGGGAGCATCCCCTCTTTCTCGCCATTGACGGGCGGGCGGCGGCTGGTAAAAGCACCTTGGCCGACCTGCTGAAAGCGCTGTACGGCGCGCTGGTGCTCCATATGGACGACTATTTTCTGCCGCCGAAACGCAAGACGGCAGAGCGGTTGGCCGTGCCGGGCGGCAATGTGGACTGGGAGCGTTTTCTCGCGGAGGCGCTGTCCCCCCTGGCCAAGGGAGAGCCTGCCGCCCTGCTGCGCTATGACTGCCACGCGGACATTTTCTTGCCGCCCCAGCCGTTGGAACGGAAGTCCCTCATTGTTGCAGAGGGCGTTTATAGCCTCCATCCTGCCCTGCGGGATGCTTTTGCGTGCAAGGTCTTTCTCTCCCTAACGCCGGATGAGCAGCAAACGCGCATTTTGGCCCGCAGCGGCGAGGCTATGGCCAAACGCTTTCGGGAGGAATGGGTCCCGCTGGAGGAGGCTTATTTCTCCGCCTGCGGCGTAGAGGGGCTTTGCTCCTTCTTCTTTGATTAAATTCAAAAAACGCCCCCACACCGCATGGTGTGGGGACGTTTTCTTTTTCAATCAGTCAAATGTCAAGCAGCTTTGCGGCTTCTTCCACGGCGGCTCCCACCGCCTCCTGCAAGGGCAGAGACGCCGTTCCCGCCACCGTCACCTTACAGCCGGTGATGGGCAGCAAAATTTTGTGAGCGGCGCTTTTCCCCACCGCCGCCGCCATGGCGGGCGTCACCTCGCCCAAGATGGCATTGGCCACCACGATACCGATAGGGCCGATGATAACATCCGCGTCGGCAGCATTGCACACCACCGGATTTTCTCCTGTGGCGCCGTGGTCAGCGCCCGCCTTCAGCATGGTGGCGGTTGCGATGGAATTGGTGCCGACAGCATACAGCGCGCCATTATAGCCCTTCTGCCGCAGGCCCTCGATAATCATACGGCCCATCTTGCCGCCTTGTCCGTCCACAACCATACATTTCATGGCGGAAATTCCCTCCCTTTCTGCCGCATGGCGGCCTTTTCCCTGTGGAACACTGACACCATAGCACAGAAAGGACGGTGCCATATGAAAGCCTTTAATCCCTTAACCGATTTGCCCATGGGACTTGGCGCAACCCTCACCCACAATCACCGGGCGCTGGACTATCTCACGTCCCTTGCTCCCGACGAGCAGCGGCAGGTCATCGACAGCGCGCAAAACCTTCATTCTCCCGCTGAGATGCGCGCCTATATGCAACTGTTGATGTCCGGTATTCCGCGGGCATTCTAAATGGAGACCGCCTCCCTTTTCCCCGCATAGGATGGAAGAGGGGGGTGGTCTTTTGTCTCTGCCGAACAACGGTGACGCACTGGTTATGCTGGCCGCCGCCGTCACGCTTCAACTGGCGCGAAGCTATAACGCCGACGAGCTGGAACTGATGGCCGCCTTTTTTACGGTGCTGGGCGACAACATCGCCCTCTGGCTGGCCCGCCTCCCACAAGATAACGGCGAAAGCAATCAGCCCTGTAAATAGGCCCGAATTTCGTCCAAGCGGGACGCCGCCATATCATAGCCGTCCTGCCATAAAAGCCGCAGCTTTTTCACGTCCCGCTCGATGCGGGATACCCCATGAGTGGTCTCCGGTGCGATGACCAGCGCCTTGCCTTCCCGCTCCAACGCGAACAGCTCTTCCCGCGCTGCGTTGTACGTCTCGGCGCGGCGGCGCATGGTGGCGCAAAAATTGGGATATTCGGCATACTTTTTCTCAATGGCGCGCTGTATCTTTTCCGGCTTTTTTACATAGTCCCGCGGCCGGGTCAGCACCACCACAACCTTGTCACACCCCACATCAAAGGCCCGTCGGAACGGAATTGCATCCGCCGCACCACCATCCATGCAGGGCTGGCCGTCGATGTCAAAAATGGGAAAGAGTAGCGGCATGGCGCAGGTTGCCTGCAACAGCTTAAAACCGTCGTTGACCCGCGGGACTTCCTTATACTCCGCCCTGCCGGTGTTCAGGTTTGTCACCACCGCCTCTACCGCACCGGGATAAGCGGCAAAGGTCTCATAGTCAAAGGGGACATACTTGTTGGGGATGTCCTCATAGGTAAATTTCAGGCCGAAATAGCTACGGTTGTCTTTTTTCAGCAGGTTGCCGACGCCCATATAGCGGCGGTCTTTGGCAAACCGGGTTAGAATTTCCAAATTCCGCCCCCGCTGCCGCGACACATAGCTGACGCCATAGGCAATGCCGGCGGAAACGCCGATGACATAATCGGTCATCACGTCTCCCACCAGCAGGCCGTCGCAAACGCCGCTGGAAAAAATCGTGCGAAGCGCGCCGCCTTCCAGCACCAGTCCTGTCTTCATATGCTCCCCTCTTTTTCGCAAAATAACAGACAGGCCGGACGCAGAGATGCGTCCGGCTCTGCTCTATATTTTCAGGCTTCGCTGAAGAACTTCTCGTGGACGACCTGAACCGCCCGGTCTGCGTCCACCACATCCACCAGCACAGAAACCTTTATCTCACTGGTGGAAATCATATGGATGTTGATGCCGGCGGCAAACAGCGCCTCGAACATGTTGGCGGCCACGCCGGGGTTGTTAATCATGCCCGCGCCCACAATGGACACCTTGGCAATGTTGTCGGTCACGTCGATGTGGTCAAAGCCGATTGCAGCCTTATGCTCCTCCAGCACCTTGCGGGCCTGCTCCATATCGCTCTTGGTTACGGTGAAGCTGATGTCCTTGGTGTCCCCGCGTCCGATAGACTGGAGGATAATGTCCACGTTGACGCGCTCCTTCGCCAACAGCGAGAAGACTTTAAAGGCGATGCCCGGCTCATCCGCCAGACCAACCAGCGCAAGGCGGGCGATATTTTTATCGCGGGCAACGCCGCTCACATGAGATTTTTCCACAGTCGTCACGACCTCCTTCACTTTCGTGCCCGGCTTTCCGGAAAAGCTGGACACAACTTCCAAATTGACGCCGTAGCGTTTTGCCATTTCCACCGAGCGGTTGTGCAGCACCTGCGCGCCCAACGTGGCCAACTCCAGCATTTCGTCATAGGTGATTTCATCCAATTTTTTCGCGCCCGCCACCTTCCTGGGGTCAGCGGTGTAAACACCGTCTACATCGGTGTATATCTGGCACAGGTCGGCCCGCAGTTCTGCCGCAAGGGCCACCGCCGAGGTGTCCGACCCACCGCGGCCCAGCGTGGTGACATCCCCGTATTTGTTGATGCCCTGAAAGCCTGCCACAATGACGATGCGCTTCTGGTCAAGCTCCACCCGAATGCGCTCCGTTTCAATGCGCTTGATGCGGGCGTTGCCATAGGCGGAATTGGTCTGCATCCCCGCCTGCCAGCCCGTGAGGGAGACAACCGGATAACCCATGCCCTCGATGGTCATGGCGCACAGCGCGATGGAAATCTGCTCGCCGGTGGAAAGGAGCATATCCATCTCCCGCTTGCCCGCCTTGGGGTTCAGCTCTTCCGCCTTGGCAATCAGGTCGTCGGTGGTGTCCCCCTGTGCGGAGAGCACGACGACCACGCTGTTGCCCGCTTCGTATGTATCGGTGATAATGCGGGCCACGTTGCGGATACGCTCGGCATCCGCAACGGAGGTCCCGCCGAATTTCTGTACGACAAGTGCCATGTGCGCTCGTACCTCCTGTTATGCTTCTTTAGACCATTCTATGCCGCAGGCTGTTCTCACGCCAGCACGCGAATGACAGACAGCGCCGTCAAGCCTTTTAGCTTCTCCGTCAGTTCCGGTGCGGTCATGGGCACGGTGAGGAATGCCAGCTCCTGTTCCGGCGCGCCGGCGCGGGCCAACAGGCTCACATCGCCGAAGGCTGCGCGCACTTGGGCGGCGTCCGCCTGCGCACGCACATAGAACGGCGAGGCCAGCACATCGGGCGAAACGGTCAGCCCTTCTTCGCCGGGGCCCCAGTTCAGGTATTTTTTATCGTTGAGGTGCTTGGCGGCGTCAATCACGTCGCCCACCACGGCGGAAGCGGTGGGCAGCTTGCCCGCGCCCCGGCCATAGAACATCACGTCGCCGATGGCGTCGCCGGAGACCTGAATGGCGTTGAACACGTCCTCCACACCCGCCAGCGGCGCGGACGCTTCCACCAGGTGGGGCGCCACATAGATGCAGGCCTTGCCGTTTTCCATTCGCTTGGCGCGGCCCAGCAGCTTGATTTTATAGCCGCAGGAGTCGGCATAGGCCACATCGGCCAGTGTGACGGCTGTAATACCCTCCGTCGGCACCTGGTCGGGGTAGATATGGCGGCCGAAGGCAATGGCGGACAGGATGCAGATTTTCCGGCAGGCGTCGTGACCCTCGATGTCGGCGGACGGGTCGCGCTCGGCATAGCCGTTCTCCTGCGCTTCCTTCAGGGCGGCCTCGAAGGTCAGCCCTGCCCGAATCAGACGGGTGAGAATAGAGTTGGTGGTGCCGTTGAGAATACCCAGCACCGCCTCGATTTCGTTGGCGGCGAGGCACTCGCTCAG
>JAAWDI010000004.1 GCA_022793685.1 Oscillospiraceae bacterium | reverse complement strand
TGCACCTCTTTGCCGTCTCTGGTGTTGTCCGCACCAGGGACGGCTTCTTTTTTTCACGACCCACGCCGCGCCGATGAGCGCCGATGCGAGCGGGATACACTCCGCACACAGCGCGCCTGCGACCACCAACGCAAATGCTATCGCGTCCCTGTTCATGGCCAGCCCGCCTCCTTCTTGCCCTCACGGTAGCCCTTGGCGCGGCCATAGTGAAAGGCAATTTGAATTATCTCGAACTTGTCCTCCAGCCCTGTAAGCTCAATGGTCTCGTCCCATCCCAACGCATAGTTCGGGCTTGTTCTGCCTGTTTTCTCTATGTACGCCCTCATCTTCTCGATTGCCGTCATGGTGTTTTCTCCTTCCTTGTCGCCGCCAGATGCCCCTGACAGCCTCA
The DNA here is from genome assembly GCA_022793685.1 of Oscillospiraceae bacterium. Taxonomy (GTDB): domain Bacteria; phylum Bacillota; class Clostridia; order Oscillospirales; family Oscillospiraceae; genus CAKUEI01. The sequence goes on along the minus strand of JAAWDI010000004.1, from coordinate 19,370 downwards.
AAAATCACGCAGGACAGTCACATCGTGTGTCGGGTATGTAGCTTCATGGCCTGTACCTTTCAGGGCCTCTCCTGCTCGATTTTTCGTTATGGTTTCGATAATTCCAGCTTCATGCGCTTCCGTAGCCTCTCCATGTCCGCCTTGGCGCGTTCATCATTTTCCGGTCTTGGTTGAGCGCCCGCCTTTGGTGCATTGACCGGTTTCGTCCACCGCTCCCAGCCTTCCGCGTTCCGACAAGCCGCTTTCCAGTCTTTCATGGGGGTCTTGCCTATCAGCCAGCCTTTCGCCGCGTAGAAGTCGATAAAGCCTTGCGGGTCTACCGCGCTCCCCCGTTGCTTCACATACTCCGCGACCTGTTCCACAGTCGGCGGCAGAAATCGGGGGTGCTTGCGCGCGCCCGCGCGCTCACCCTCACCCTCGTTAGAGGGTGATGTTTCTGCTTCTGTTTCTGCTTCTGTTTCTGCTTCTGCTTCTGCTTCTGCTTCTGCTTCTGCTTCTCTAAACACCCCCACAGGGTGGTTAAAGGGGGGTATAGGGGGGCTATTGCGTTCCCATCTCCGTCTTGCTCCCTCTTTCCCGCTTTCCACTGATTTCTCAAAGTCTCGAAAAGATTCGTCTATGTATGGCTTCATCACACAGAACACGATAAACGCCTGTGCGCTGATGCTCCCTTGTGGAACGTCCTCGCCGTCGAAGTATCGGAACGCCGCCTTTATCCCCGCGCCAACGTCCTTGTCGTCTATGGCCTCCACCGCCGCGCGTTGATGGGCGAACATCTTCCACCATGCCACCCGTTTAGCCTTTGCTATGTCCAGTCACCTCCACACCGTCAAGCCATTCCAGCAAAAGGCGGCGCTTGATTTTCAGCCTCCGCCCAACTCTCAAAGACGGAAAGCCGTCCATGTGCGTCATGTCGTACACGTTGGCCGTACTCACGCCCAACAACTGCGCCGTTTCCCTGACGCTTAACAGTTCGATTTGCTGTTGTCCCCTCATGAGGCCGCATAGTTCCTCTAACCTCTCGTTGATAGCCTCAAGAGTGTTGTTCGTCGTCATGCCGCGCCCCCTCTCTGACCGGACGCGTCCGCCTGTTTCCGCTCGACGGCAAAGGCCAGACCTTCGCTAAAGCCTAACACGCGGTCATACTCTTGTTCCGTCATCATGTCCAGCGCCTTGTTGACTGTTTCGATGATTTGTTTCTTCTTGGTTTCCATTTGTTTGCCTCCTTTCAAAACGTCTATGACGGTATATTACCACACGATGAATTTATTGTCAATATACGTTTTATTCTATGAAGTTTTTTCTTGACTTTGAATTGTTGCCGTGGTATTATCTTGACAGGGAGGTGAACCAGTGAAAGAGCGTATTCGAAAACTCCGACGCATGTTGGATTTAACGCAAGCTGAATTTTCAAAAAAAATAGGCATGTCCGCAAATGTTTTGACGAACTATGAAACAGGCCGCCGTAACCCGTCCGGTGCGGTCATCAACAACATCTGCAAAACCTTCTCCGTGAACGAGGAGTGGCTGCGGACGGGCAACGGGGTCATGTTTGTCGAGCGGGACGAGAGCGAGGAAATCGCCGCAATGGTCAACGAAATCATGGCAGACAAGCCCGACGATTTCAGACGGCGCTTTATTGCCGCGCTGTCACGGCTCGACATGGACGCATGGAAAGCAATCGAAGCCTTTGCCCTGTCCATCGTGGAGGGTCGGGACGAGCGCCCACATGACGAGCTGGACATTGAGGCGGAGGTTGCCGCGTACCGCGCCCATCTTCTCAGGGAAAAAGAAGCGCGGGAAAAATCGTCTGCTTCCGGCGCTACTGGTTAAAGCACAAATACCCCTGACAGCCCCAGAATTTGCGTAGAACGGCTTAACAGGGCATTGGGTATGTAACTTCATAGGCACTACCCATTTGATTCCTCTCCCGCTCGATTTTGCATTTCCATGCGAGCGGGCATAAAAAAAGAGCCGCTCCGGCGCTGACAACACCGGAACGGCAAACGCAACAGACCAGACGGTTAAATCAAGGCACCATTGCGCCCTTATTGTACCATGCGGGCGGCTATGGTGCAAGAGGGAAAGGAGCAAACCATGGCAAAGAAGGCCGCCGCAGGCACCGGAACCATTCGCAAAAAGACCGTGACGCGCGCTGGGAAGCAATACACCTATTGGGAGGCGCGGGCAACCGTTGGACGTGACCCCGGCACGGGGAAACAGGTACAGCGTTCTTTCACGGGCAAGACGCAAAAGGAAGTGGCCCAAAAGCTAAAGGCGGCCACCGCCGCCATTGATAACGGGACGTACACCGCGCCCAGCAGGTTAACCGTTGGCGCGTGGCTGGACATATGGCAGCGGGACTATTTGGGGAGCGTGAAGGCGTCCACCGCCGCCCTGTACCGCCAGCAAATCAGGTTATATATCAAGCCCGCCCTGGGCGCGCTGAAGCTGGACACGCTGAACGCCCACACCATACAGGGCTTTTACAATGCCTTATCCAGCGAGCGGGGGCTTTCCCCCAAAACTGTGAAGAACGTCCACGGCATTTTCCATAAGGCGTTGCAGCAGGCCGTCAAGATTGGTTACCTCCGTTTCAATCCCGCTGATGCCTGCGAATTGCCCAGAATGGAAAAGAAGGAGTTGTGCCCGCTCGATGAAGATGACAGCAAGGCTTTTATGCAGGCAATCAAGGGGCACCGCTTTGAATCGCTTCTCACGGTCACGCTTTTCACGGGTTTGCGTGAAGGTGAGGTGTTGGGCCTACAATGGGACAGGGTTGACTTTCAAGCAGGCACGCTCCGCATTGATAGGCAGCTTGTGCGGCCACGTGGAAAACAGGACAGTTATAAACTGGTCGCAACAAAGAACAGCAAGGCACGGACAGTCTCCCCCGCTCCGTGGATTATGACCTTGCTGAAGCATCACAGGGCCGAACAGTCTCAGCGCCGCTTGCGTGCCGGTTCCGCATGGGAGGATAACGGTCTTGTGTTTACCGATGAGTTAGGCCACCACTTGACGCACCCTATGGTGTATCACAGCTTCAAACGGATTGCCGCCGCCATCGGCCAGCCAAACGCCCGCTTTCACGACCTGCGCCATACTTACGCCGTCAACGCCATTCGAGCGGGTGACGATATAAAGACCGTGCAAGGCAACCTTGGACACGCCACCGCCGCCTTTACGCTGGACGTGTATGGCCACGTTACGGAACAGATGAAGCAAGACAGCGCCCAGCGAATGGAGCACTATATCAAGGACGTTTTGGGGCTGTAAGTTTTCCCTTATGTTTTCCCTTAAGAGGGTTAGAAAACAGGATGCAAAAAAGGCAAAATCAAAACAGATTGATTGCAAAATCAACGAAAATATGGCGTTTTGTGGCGAATTGGTGACAAAAGTTGCAAATTCGAATCCTGTCACTCGGACCAAAGTCCCCAAAGTCCTCTGAAATCATTGATTCCAGAGGGCTTTTTCTTTGCTTTATGCAACAAGAATTTGATAGCGCTGCTTTTCACATTATATGGTATAATGTTCTTAAAACGTATATTCCTGATAGTAGATAAAGGGAGGCATAGCACCATGACTTGTATCAATTTAACCCACGGCCAAGACTTTTCCAATAGAGCCGCCATACATAAATTATTGGGCGGAAACCTGCAAAGCGGAATTACCATGGCAACCAAAGCGAAAGCAATCCTCCTATTTAAAAACGCAGAGGAACTGTACTCAGATTATTTTTATCCTAACGGCTCCAAAGACTACTGCCTATACACCGGAATTGGTAGAACTGGCGACCAAGACAGTGTAGAAAATCACTCTTACAATTTAAACATTGCGGTCATGTCTCATAGACAGCAAGGCAAAGCATTACTGCTTTTTGAAAAAAGAGAAAGAACATATTATTTTATCAGTGAATACCGGTTAACCGGCACCCATCAAAACATGCAGCCTGATGATAGCAATACCATGCGACGAGTATTTGTCTTTCACCTTGAAAAGATTTCTGATTCAGTTGAAGTAGCCATTACAGAATAGAATCGCTTATGCTGGGAGATAGCACGACATAGCATTCACCAAGATGAGCGCAACGGCTTGGGGCAGCATATTCTCTTGCACCCATGATGTCATATTCCCCCACCTCAGTGCAGATACTTACTCATAGAAGACATCCGCCTATCTGACTGGGAAAGGAATATAAATGAGCAACCGTTTGAGTATGGAACATTCCCCCTATCTTCTTCAACACGCAGAAAATCCGGTGGACTGGCGGCCATGGGGTGTCGATGTATTCGAGGAGGCAAAGCGCTCTGACAGGCCTATTTTCCTCAGCATCGGTTATTCCACCTGTCACTGGTGCCACGTCATGGCCCACGAATCCTTTGAGGATGAGGCCGTGGCGCAGGCCATCAACAATACGTTTCTCCCCGTTAAGGTAGACCGTGAGGAACGCCCTGATGTGGACGCGGTGTATATGGATGCCTGTATCACCATGAACGGCTCCGGCGGCTGGCCCCTTACGGCTCTGCTAACCCCTGACCAAAAGCCCTTCTGGACCGGTACCTATCTGCCCAAAGCCCAATTGCTTAAGTTGGTGGAAGCAACAGCCAAGCTATGGCGCCATGACCGGGATGCGGTGCTGTCTGCCGGAGACTCCATAACCGCCCGCCTGCGGCGGGAAGAGGACAGCAGGCTCGGAACGCCACGGAAAGAACTGGCCGAACAAGCCGTCCAGTTATTTGCACAGCGCTTTGACGGCAAATGGGGCGGCTTCGGCCCTGCCCCAAAATTCCCAACGCCCCACAACTTGATTTTCCTGCTGCGCTATTCCGTGCTTGCTGGAGATGAAACGGCACAGATGATGGCATACCGCACGCTGGACGCCATGTATCGGGGCGGACTGTTCGACCATGTGGGCGGTGGGTTTTCCCGTTATTCCACCGATGGCTGCTGGCTTGTCCCTCACTTTGAAAAAATGCTCTATGACAACGCCCTGCTGGCATTGGCCTATACCGAGGCTTTTCAGTACAGCCGCCGACCGCTCTATGGCGAAATCGTCCGCCGCACCCTCAATTATGTGCTGCGGGAGCTGACTGCACCAGAAGGCGGCTTCTGCTGCGGACAGGATGCAGATAGCGGCGGCGAAGAGGGAAAATACTATACTCTGTCGCCGGACGAGTTGGCCGAGGTGCTGGGACATGCGGACGCAAACCGCTTCTGCGGCTGGTACGGCATCACACCGGCGGGCAATTTTGAGGGTAAAAGCATCCCAAACCTGCTTGACCAGACGGAATATGACCGTGAACCGAAGGAGATGGCCGTTCTGCGGGAACGGATATACCGCTACCGCCTGAACAGGACGGCACTCCACCGTGACGATAAGGTGCTCACCGCTTGGAACGGGCTGATGCTGGCGGCATTGGCCCGCACCGGTCTTGTGCTGGAGGAACCGCAATACCTGACCACCGCACAGCAGACGGCGGACTTTCTTTCCGCCCACCTCGTCAACGGGAACAGCCGCCTGTTGGCCTGCCGGCAAGGAGGAATTTCCAGCCATTCCGGCAAGCTGGACGACTATACTTTTTACGCTTGGGGCCTGCTGGAGCTGTACGGCGTTGTCTTTGACCCAGCCTATCTTGCACAGGCGGTTAAAGTGGCAGACGCTCTGCTGGAGTTCTTCTTCGATTGGGAAAACGGCGGTTTTTATCCCTACGCCTCTGACGGAGAACAGCTTTTGACCCGAAAAAAGGAGGCTTACGACGGCGCGATGCCGTCCGGTAACTCTGTGGCGGCGCTGGTGCTCTCCCGACTGGCCCGCCTCACAGGGGAAACGCGCTGGCAAAATGCGGCAGACCTGCAAATGACATGGTTGTCCGGCGCTGTGGAGCACTACCCCGCGGGGTACAGCTTCGCCATGCTTGCCCTGTTGGAAAAGCAGTGGCCTACCGCAGAATTGGTGGTAGCTTCTCAAGCCACGCCGTCTGAATTGCAGGCTTTTCTGCGAAAAAATGCTCCCTTGAATTTAACAGTGCTGGTCAAAACAGCGGAATCCGCTGACGTATTATCTGATTTAGCACCGTTCAGCCAACACTACCCCATTCCAAAGCAGGGAACGCAATACTACCTGTGCCGGAGTGGCGCGTGCGCCCCGCCTGTGGACAATACAGAGGAGTTGGAAGCGCTTCTGCACCTGAAAAGCTGACCTCTTTTTATGTTTCCGTTCTCACACAGCAAAACGCAGCCAAAGGGCTGCGTTTTGCTGTTCTTGACGCTCATACCGCCCCATGATACGATACTCACCATGGAACTTCGCGTCCTGCGCTATTTTCTTGCGGTAGCCAGAGCGGAGAGCATCTCCGGCGCCGCCGAAGCGCTGCACCTCTCTCAGCCCACGCTATCCCGCCAACTGAAAGACCTGGAGGATGAGCTGGGCAAGCAGCTTTTTCTTCGGGGCAACCGCCGCATCGTGCTGACGGAGGACGGCGCTCTGCTGCGCAAACGGGCCAATGAGATTTTAGGGCTTGTAGACAAGACGGTAAACGAGTTGTCCTCCACCGACGACCCGGTAGCGGGCGACGTCTATCTCTGCGCCGGCGAGACGGAAGCCGTCCACCTTATCACCCAGGCGGCCAAGCGCTTGCAGGCACGCTACCCCCTTGTCCATTACCACATCTCCAGCGGCGACAGCGTGGATGTGACAGAGCAGCTGGACAAGGGCCTTGTCGATTTCGGACTGATGTTTGAGCCAATCGACCGCAGCAAATACAGTACCCTCCCCTTGCCCATTCAGGACGTCTGGGGCATCCACATACGAAAGGATGACCCGCTCGCTGCACAGTCCTCCGTCACCCTGCGTGATGTGCTTGATAAGCCCTTGATTCTTTCCCGCCATTTGATGGACAGCGGCCTGATGGACACCTGGTTTGGAGGTAACGTCCCCCCGTTGAACATCGTGGCAACGTACAGCTTGGCCTTCAACGGCTCGCTGATGGTAGACGACGGCATGGGCTGTATGATTTGCCTGGATGGGATACTCAACACCTCAGGGAACAGCCCGCTTTGCTTTCGCCCCTTCTCCCCTCCCATTTATGCCAGCATGAGTCTCGCATGGAAGAAACATCAGGTGTTTTCCAAGCCCGCCGCCACGTTTTTGGAGGAATTGCGGCTGGTTTGCAAGGAAAGACAGAACAGCTCTAAACCATAACCAAAAAGCATATTTTCCTATTTAATATAGGCATTTGACATTTTATAGTCCTGACAATACCATAGAAATAAAATCACCGTGAAGGGACTATGGGATATGATATACAAGGAATTTCAAGGGGAAAAGCTGTCTGCCCTCGGCCTCGGCGCGATGCGCCTGCCCGTACTGGACGGCGACGATTCCAAGGTGGACGAGGCCGCCGCCGCCAAAATGGTCGCGCGGGCCATGGAGGCCGGCATCAACTACTACGATACAGCATGGGGCTACCACGGCGGCAACTCTGAGCGTATCCTTGGTGGCACCCTGCGCGCTTATCCCCGCGAAAGCTACAATCTTGCCACCAAGTTCCCCGGCTATGACCTGAGCAACATGGGAAAAGCAGAGGAAATTTTTGAAGAGCAGCTCAAGCGGTGCGGTGTGGAGTATTTTGACTATTATCTGCTTCACAATGTCTGTGAGATGAACATCGACGCATACCTTGACAAGCAGTATGGCACCGTGGAATATCTGGCCGAACAGAAAAGGCGGGGGCGTATCCGTCACCTGGGCTTCTCCACCCACGGCGCACCGCCCGTGATGGAGCGTTTTCTCGCCGCCTACGGTGACCAAATGGAGCTGTGCCAGATTCAACTGAACTGGTTGGACTGGGTATTTCAAGAGGGTAAGGAAAAGGTCGAGCTGCTTCGCACATACGGCCTGCCCATCTGGGTTATGGAGCCGCTGCGGGGCGGCAAGCTGGCAAAGCTGGCGGAGGAGGACGCTGTCAAACTCAAGGCGCTACGCCCGGGGGAGTCCACGGCCGGTTGGGCCTTTCGTTTTCTGCAAGGAATCTCCGGTGTGGTGAATGTGCTCTCTGGTATGTCCAACCTTCAGCAGTTGGAGGAGAACCTCGCCACCTTTGAAACAGAGCAGCCCCTAAACGCTCAAGAGCTGGACGTTCTCCGCTCCATCACAGAAGGGATGCTCCAACAAAAGGTGCTCCCCTGCACCGCCTGCCACTATTGCACCAGCCACTGCCCCAAGCATTTGGACATCCCCATGCTGCTGGAGCTTTACAACGAGCACAACTTCACCGGCGGAGGCTTCATCGCCCCCATGGCGTTGATGGCTGTTCCGCAGGAAAAGCACCCCAGCGCCTGCGTGGGCTGCCGCGGCTGCGAGGCGGTCTGTCCCCAGCAGCTTGGCATCGCGGAAGCCATGGCTGATTTTGCCGCTAAACTCAAGGGATAAAACAAACGTGCAGAGGATGCTGTCCTCTGCACGTTTTCTATTCACCTTCCAGAAGCGCGTCCCGAAGCATCCCAACCGCCCGGCGCTCCAAACGCGATATTTGCACCTGGGAAACCTGCATGATTTTGGCGCACTGCTCCTGCGTCAAATTTTTGTAATAGCGCAGGAGGATAACCTTTCTCTCACGGTCAGGCAGCGCCTCAATGGCAGAACGGAGGGTCAGCTTTTCCACCATGCCATCCTCCGGAGATTCGGTGCCAAGCATACTCTCCAGCGTCAGGCCGTTTTCTCCCGCCTCCATCTGGAGGGAAAGGACGTTCCCCGTTGCACCCTCCGCGGCGGCAATCTCCTCTGCCGTCAGCCCTGTTTCCTCCGACAGCTCAGACAACACCGGTTCCCTGCCCAGCTCTCCCATCAGTTTATCGCGGGCGCGGGCGATGACGGCGGAGCGCTCCTTCAGCCCCCGGCTTACCTTGACCGTGCCGTCATCCCGCAGGAAACGGCGAATTTCTCCAGCGATTTTGGGCACCGCATAGGTGGAAAACTGGGTGCCATAGGAAGGGTCAAACCCCTGCACCGCCTTCAGAAAACCCATACATCCAAGCTGGTACAGGTCGTCGCCGTCCACGCCCCTGCCATAGTAGCGGCGAACGATGCTCCAAATCAGTCCGGCGTTCTCCTGTAAAATACGCTCGCAGGCGTCGTTATCTCCGTTTTGCGCAGCCTCCAACAGGCTGCCGCTCAAGGCGGTGGTCATACCCGGCTTCCCATCCGCCGGGACACTTTTTTCCGCATGGTCACCGTGGTGCCTTTCCCCACCTGCGAGCGCACCTTCACCGTGTCCATAAAGCTCTCCATGATAGTAAAGCCCATGCCGGAACGCTCCTCGCTGCCGGTGGTGTATAGCGGTTCCCGTGCCTTATCTACGTCTGGGATGCCAACCCCCCAGTCCCGCACCACGATTTCCAGGCTGTGGTCGGGATAAAGGCGCAGCTTCATCACAATGCGTCCCAACTCGTCCGGATAGGCGTGGACAATGGCATTGGTTACCGCCTCGGAAACCGCGGTCTTGATGTCCCCCAATTCATCCAGGGTGGGGTCTAACTGGGCGGCAAAGCACGCCGCCGCAGAGCGGGCAAAGCCTTCGTTATACGAGCGGCTCACCAGCTCCACAGTCACATAATTTTCTGCCTTCATCTATGTATTTTCCTCCCTTTCACTCCAAAAAGTGCAGCAGACGGTAAAGTCCCGCTGCCTTGAGCACCCGCTCAGCCTGGGGCGGCACCCCCGTCACGGTCAGGCTGCCCCCCACAGCGCTCATGCGCTTATAGGCCCGCAGCAGCACCGCGATGCCGGAGCTGTCCATAAACGTCACGCCGCTCAGGTCAAGGGTCAGCGTTTTGGGAAACCGCGTCTCCATCTGAGCGTCCATTTCCGTCATCAGCTTTCCGGCCCCGTGATGGTCTACCTCACCGGAAATATGGAGTGTCAGCACCCGGTCCTCCCCTGTGCAAGTCACCGCCATCGTGATTTCCTCCCTCCCTGCTTGTCCAAGAAAAGCAGAAAAAAAATCGCAGTATCCCAAAATTTGGGATACTGCGATTATAACCCGAAGCTTCTGTCCAAATTTGCCAAAATGTGTCAGTCGTCTACTTCACTTTCAAAGGCGCGCACCTGTCCGGACAGGGCGTCAATCTCATAGTCGTACTCGAAGCCGCCGGCATGGAAGCTCACCTCATAGACCCATATGCCGTCCTCATGCTCCAAATCTACCTCAACGCCCCACGCACGGGAAGCCGATACCCCGGCATGCTTCAGGGCGGCGTCCTGCGCTGCCGCAGCGCCGACAAAATCCTGCGTTTGAGGAATGCCGTCCTCCCCTTGGCCAATCACGGCCTTCAGCTCCTTGCTGAGGATTTCTCCGGTAGCGGCAATCTCATACTCGTACTCTGTGCTTTCGCTGGTAAACTCCACCTCGTAAACCTGTCGGCCATCGTCGAAATCTTGCTTCTCTTTGCGGAAGGTCACCTGCTCTGCTGTCAGACCTGCATCCTGCAAGGCGGCAGCTTTGGCCTCCTCAAGGGTGAGCTGCCCGCCATTGGAGGGCTGCACCGTTCCAGAGGGTTCCGGCGTATTCGGCAAGGTGGCCGCCGGAGTTTCTGTCTGCACATCTGCCGTGGGAGATGCTGACGCCCCTGTGCTATCATTCGGAGCGCATCCCGCCAGCAGGCTCAGGCACAGCAGCGCTGTTAAAATTATGTAAACCCGTTTTCTCATCTTTCAGTACCCGCTTCAGTGAATACTGTATCCGCCCCGCACCAGCACTTTGACCGCGCCGTTGGCTTTGATGCTCCGGTCGGAGATGGTGGCCATGTACAGGTGGTTTTTCACCAGCGCCTTACCGCCGTCCAGCGTCGTTCCGCCGGTGGTGTCAATCAATCCCGGAGACGAAGAGGACACGCAGGAGGCGCTGCCCACCCGAAGCATGACCTCACAACCTACCTCCAGCTTCATGGTCTGTCCGGAGGAAAGGGATACCACGGAATAGGCGGCGCTGCCCGTCCCACCGTTCTGCAAGGCGGCGTCCATCTGCTTGGTGTAGCTGTCAATGGCGGCGTTCAGCTTGTCCACCAGCGCCTTTTCATTGGCGCTGACTGCCTTGTCCACCTTGTTCATCAAGGACGGCGTCACCGTCTGATTGAGGTAACTCAAGGTCACGATAGGGTCGCCCTGACTGCCCGGGTCTGCGGCGGCAGCGGTGGCGGCCCCCACCACGCACAGTCCCGCAAGGCACAGTGCCGCCACCGCGGTCGTTTTGCTCCGTTTCGTCTTCATCTTATGTACGGCTCCTTTTGCTCCGTTTTCCCCCGCGGGCGCTTCGCCCACAGGGGAAAGCGGTTTTTTACTTATACCAGTTCAGCGGGATGCAGGCCAAAGCTCACGGCAATGGCATTGTCCACCTGGTGCATCATCTTGTCATCCAGCCGGCCCATGTGCTCCCGCAGCCGCCGTTTGTCCAGGGTGCGTATCTGCTCCAGCAGCACCACAGACTCCTTGGGCAGTCCGCAGCTCATGGCGGTCAGGGAGATATGGGTCGGAAGTCTGGCCTTGCCGGTTTGGGACGTGATTGCGGCGGCAATCACCGTAGGGCTGTGCCGGTTCCCCGTGTCATTTTGCACAATGAGCACCGGACGTACGCCCCCCTGCTCGCTCCCCACCACCGGACTCAGGTCGGCATAGAAAATATCGCCTCTTTTTACGCTGTTATCCACGAACGCTCACACTCCGCCGGAAGATAGTCGCCGACGTTACAACGCTATTGGGCTATGTAACGCGGCCACAATCATTCTCCCACAGGGCGGCGCCGTTTATACACGGCAAGATAAAAATATGCCTGCGGCGCCGTCCGGCCGGCCCGCATCATCCTATGCTGCGGCGCAGGGCAGGGTGTCAGCCCCGATAGACCCGTTTCACACGGGGGGACAGGGCGCACATGATTTCATAGGGAATGGTTCCCACCTGCTCCGCCATCTGCTCTATGGGGAGATATTCCTCCCCATCCCGGCCAAATAGGGTAACCACGTCCCCCGCCTGCACGTCGGGCACGTCGGTCACGTCCACCATAAACATATCCATACAAACCCGTCCAAGCTGCCTGACCCGCTTGCCCCGTACCAGCACCTCCATTTGGTTGGAGAGGGTGCGGAACACGCCGTCGGCATAGCCCGCCGTCACCACGGCTACCACGCTGTCCCTCCGGAGGGTGTGGGTACAGCCATAGCTGACGCACGCCCCCTTGGGAAGCTCCTTCACCGACGCGACGCGGGCCTTCCACTCCATCACAGGCTTGACGGTCAGCGTACCCTCGGTGGAGGGGTCGGGGTGGTGGCCATACAGCAGGATGCCGGGGCGCACCATATCAAAGTGAACGCATCCGCAGTTGAGGGTGGCCGCCGAGGCGGTACAATGGCGGATGGAAAAGGTAACGCCGCGCTTTTCCAGCGCTTTCAGCATACGGCTGAAACGGTCAATTTGCAATTCAGAATAGACCGCATCGCCGTCAGCGTTGGCAAAGTGGGTGCAGACACCCTCCAGCTTCAGACCGGAAAGCTGCGCCAGCGCGGCAACCGCCTCTGCGGAAGCCTCTACGTCCCTGTCATGGCAGGAAAAGCCCAAACGGGACATTCCAGTGTCCAGCGCGATGTGGCAGGTCAGCGTTCCGCCGCCGTCCTGCGCGGCTTTGGAGAGGGCAAGCGCCGTCTCAGCGTCATATACCAGTTGGGCAATACCGCCCTCCAATAGCCGAGGGGCGCACTCCACAGGGGTATAGCCCAAAATCAGGATGGGCGTGCGGATACCCGCGCCGCGCAGCTCCTCCGCCTCGTCCAGACAGGCCACCGCCAGATACTCGGCCCCAAGCTGCTCCAGCTTGCGGGCCACCGGCACAGCGCCGTGTCCGTAAGCGTCCGCCTTCACCAGTCCCATAAAACGCACGCCGGGGGCTAAAAGGCCCCGCAGAGCGTGGTAGTTGTATTCCAAATGGGCGAGGTCGACCTCTGCCCAGCTTCTCTTTCGTGCTTCGTCCATCCCGCTGCTTCCTTTCGGTTGGTTGGCTTCTATTTTACCCGTCAAAGGTGAAACTGTCAAACGTACAGAGGATGACCATATAGCCGTCCTCGTAAAGCTCGCCCTGCAAAAGACCGCCCGTCTGACTATCAAACCAGAGCACCGTTTCCGCGCCTTGCCCTGCCGCCCCTTCCGGGTCACGGCAGGTCACCTGAAGAGCCGAAGTCTCCCCTAAATTCGTCTCACAGCACTCCGCCATATAGCGCTCCTGCGCGTCCCGCAGCAGCACCGGCAGAGCGGACAGCGGCGACAGGCCATCGTCCCCCAGCGGCCCCGTCTCCAGCACCGCGCCGTCATACTCCAGTTGGGAACCGTCCGCCGTCACCCGCGCAGTGACCCCCGCCACCAGCTCCGGCTCGGCCACCGTAACGGTCAAGCCGCTCTCCCTGCTCCATGTAAAGTCCAGCACGTAGTCGTACACCCGCTGACCGTAATCAGCCTTGACGGAGACCCGTCCCTCGCAGACGGTCATGGACAAGTAGCGGGTGCGCAGGGCGGCCGCCTGCTGTTCCGCGTTCTGCCCGTCCCCTCCGCAGCCCGTCAGGGCAAAGCACAAAAGTAGGGGCAGGAACACACGACGAAACCGTTTCAAACGGCTTCACTCCAATTCTTTCATTGCGTATGGTATCCGTTGTATAAGGTCGCTGGGCAGCATTCCGTATTCTCCCAATTCGGCGGCGGCCATGTCGCCCGCCCGTCCGTGGAGGTACACCGCCAGCGGCACCGCCTCTTCCGGCGGCAGCTTCTGCCCCAGCAGAGCCGCAATCATGCCGCCAAGCACGTCGCCGGAACCGCCTGTGGCCATGCCCGGATTGCCCGTGCCGTTGACATAGGCGCGCCCGTCGGGCAGCGCCGTAATGGTGCGGTGCCCCTTCAGCACAAGCACACAGTGGTGGGCTTGCGCAAAACCGCGGGCCGCGCCAAGGCGGTCGCCGCTTGTCAGGTCGCCGCCCAGACGGGCGAACTCCCCATCGTGGGGCGTGAGTACCGTCAGAGCCTCCCGGCTGTCCAAAACATCTATATGCCCCGCCACGGCGTTTATACCGTCCGCGTCCAGTACAACAGGACACTTCAGCCCCGCCAGCAGGGTCAGCGTCAGGCGCTTCATGCGGGTTTCCTGCCCCATACCGGGGCCAAGGAGCACCACGTCGCATTCCCCTGCGCTTTGCAGAATGTTCTTGGTATCGGGCATCAAGGGAGACGGCATCGCCTCCACGCAGTGAGCCGCCACAATGGGGTATATCTTCCCCGGCACGCCCAGATAAACCAATCCTGCTCCGGCTCGGAGCGCCCCTTGAGAGGCCAGCACCGGCGCGCCGGTATAGCCCACCGTGCCGCCCAGAATGTAAACCTTGCCGAATTTCCCTTTATATGCGTCCCGCGCCCGCTTGGGCAGGCGGACAGGGGCGGTCAGCTTCACCGGAAAACTCTCTCCGGCCAGCGCCTCGTCCGGCACGCCGATAGGCGCTACCACGACCTTCCCTGCATGGAGCGCGCCCTTGCCCACATGGAGGCCGATTTTGGACAGGGTGAAGGTCACCGTCCGTTCCGCCCGCACCGCGGCTCCCAGCACCCGACCGGTGTCGGCTTCCACACCGGAGGGAACATCCGCCGAAAGCACCGGCACCCCTGCCCGGTTCATCAGGGCCACCGCCGCCAGAAAACCGCCCTCCACCGGACGCTTCAAGCCCACGCCAAGCAATGCGTCCACCACCACGCGGCAGCTATGGCTCCACGCGGTCAGCGAAACGTCCATTGGGTCAAAGTCCTCCAGCGAGCCGCCCGCCTCCACAAGGCGCTTTTCCATCTCCTTGCAATCGGAGGTCATACGCTCCCGCTCGCCCACCAGAAAGGCGCGCACCTCCCAGCCAGACTCCCGCAGCAGCCGTGCGCAGCCCAGCCCGTCGCCGCCGTTGTTGCCCGTTCCGCAGAACACCGCCGCACGCTTTCCGTCGCGCTGCTCAAAGGCAGCGGACTCCTCCCCCACAAGCACCTCGCCGGTGGCGGTGGGAAAATACCGCTGTTGTCCGTCCTCGCCCATTTCCTCCGCTTCAATGGCCAGCGCACGGGCAGCCTGCTCCATCAGGGAAAGAGACGGCACGCCTGACGCGATGGCCGCGCTGTCGATACGGCGTATCTGTTCCGCTGTTACCAGCCTCATGTCATATCACTCCCACGGGTCGTCTTTCTTTTTGCGGAACCACGGTTCTTTCTCCGGCTTCGGCGGCTTTTCCTCTTCTACCGGAGTCTCTTCCAACTTGGGCGGGAGGAGGCCTTTTGCGTCCTGTACATAAGGCTCTGCCATGCCGCAGTCGGGACATACCGCCAAATAAAGCGGGCGCTCTCTCCCCGTAAACATCCCGCCATTCTGCACATAAATGCTGCTTTCATCTGTGAGCTTAAAGGTGCCCGCCGTCCGAACAGCACACCCTAAAATCATATCTGCGCCGCAGCGCATACACGGTCTGCCCATGCTCATTCATCCTTCCAAACGCTGTTTTTATTATTGTACCACGCCGCGCCCCCTCTTGTCGAGGAAAACAGCGCCTTGTTGTTTTCCCGCTGGACTTCCCTTTAAAAACGCGGTACAATATCCGCAAAATCATGCTTTTACAAAGGAGCGCGCCTATGGAAGCCATTCTCTCCACACTGGCCAAGGAATTGGGCCGAGACGAAACTCACATCCGCAATGTGGTGGCCCTGCTGGACGAGGGCAACACCATTCCCTTTATCGCCCGCTACCGCAAGGAGGCCCACGGTGCCATGGACGACGAGGCCTTGCGCACGCTGGAGGAACGCCTCCACTACCTGCGCAATCTGGAAAAACGCAAGGAAGAGGTCAAGAGTGCCATTGAAGGGCAGGGCAAACTGACGGAGGACTTAGCTGCCGCCGTCGCCGCCGCCGCTACCCTTGCGGAGGTGGAGGACTTATACCGCCCCTATAAGCAAAAGCGGCGTACCCGCGCCTCTGTGGCCAAGGAAAAGGGGCTGGAACCCCTGGCGGAGCTGCTGTTCGCCCAGGAGTGGGATTGCCCCGCCCCAGCCGTCGCTGCGGAAGATTATGTCAACCCCGCTCTGGGCGTAGAAACAGTTGCCGACGCACTTCAAGGAGCCAACGACATCATTGCGGAACGCATCAGCGACGACGCGTCCCTCCGCAAGGTTTTACGCGATTTGTTTCTCCGCCGGGGACAGCTTGTTTCCAAGGCTGCCTCGGAGGAGGACACGGTCTACCGGCTGTACTACGATTTCACGCAGGCTATCACCCGTTTGCAAGGTCATCAAATTCTGGCCGTCAACCGCGGCGAACGGGAGGAGGTGCTGAAGGTCGCCGTGGTCATCGACCGGGAGCTGGCCTTGCCGCTCCTTCGGCGGGCGGTAGTACGCCCCGGCACGCCTGCGATGGAATTTATCAAGGCTGCCGTGGAGGACGCCTATGACCGGCTTATCTACCCCTCTTTGGAGCGGGAAATGCGCTCCACCCTCACGGAACGGGCCAACGAGGGGGCCATTCGCACCTTTGCCCTCAACCTAAAGCCGCTGCTGCTCCAGCCGCCGGTGAGGGGCAAGGTCACCATGGGGCTTGACCCCGGCTACCGCAACGGCTGCAAGGTGGCGGTGGTGGACGGCACCGGCAAGGTACTGGACACGGCGGTGGTCTACCCCACCTTCTCCGCCGCCAAGCGTGAGGAGGCGGTGGCCGCACTTTTGAAGCTGGTGCAAAAGCACGGCGTGGAGCACATCGCTGTGGGCAACGGCACCGCTTCCCGTGAAACAGAGCAGATGACGGTGGAGCTGATTCGCCGCTGTGACACTCCCCTCAGCTATATGATTGTCAGCGAAGCGGGGGCCAGCGTCTACTCCGCCTCCAAGCTGGCGTCGGAGGAGTTCCCGGAGTTCGACGTAAATCTGCGCTCTGCCGTGTCCATTGCCCGTCGGCTGCAAGACCCGCTGGCGGAATTGGTGAAAATCGAGCCGAAGGCCATCGGTGTGGGGCAGTATCAGCACGATATGCCCCAAAACCAGTTGGACGAGGCCCTTGCCGGCGTGGTGGAGGACTGCGTCAACGCAGTGGGCGCCGACTTGAACACCGCCTCCGCTCCCCTGCTGACCCAAGTGGCCGGTCTCACCGCCGCCACCGCGAAAAATATCGTCCGCTACCGGGAAGAAAACGGCCCCTTTACCACCCGTAAGCAGCTTTTGAAGGTCCCCAAGCTGGGACCAAAGGCCTTTGAGCAGTGCGCCGGATTTCTTCGGGTACCGGAGAGCAAAAATGTGCTGGACAACACCGCCGTCCATCCGGAAAGCTATGCCGCCGCTCAGACCCTGCTGGAGCTGAACGGCTACTCGCTGGACGACGTGAAAAAGGGGGCCATCGGCGACCTGCGCCAGCGTGTGGCAGATTACGGCGAGGCGCGCTCTGCAGAGGACTGCGGCGTGGGCGTTCCCACCCTGCGGGACATCGTGGAGGAGCTGCTCAAGCCGGGGCGCGACATTCGGGATGCGCTGCCCAAGCCCATCCTCCGCACCGATGTGCTGGAAATGAAGGACTTAAAGCAGGGCATGGAGCTGCAGGGCACCGTGCGCAACGTCACCGATTTCGGCGTTTTTGTGGACGTCGGCGTTCACCACGACGGACTGGTCCATATTTCACAGCTTTGTGAACGCAGGGTAAAACACCCCAGCGAGGTTTGCGCCGTGGGCGATGTGGTCGCCGTGCGGGTGCTGGAGGTGGACGAGGGGAAACAGCGCATCTCCCTCACCATGCGAAAGGCATAGCGGAAAAGGCTATGGCAAGAATGATGAAGCGCCTCAGCCTTTTCCTCGCTCTGGCCGCCGTGGGCTTCACCGCCGCCTATCTCCACCTGCGCAGCGGCGTTTGCCTGACGCTGGCCATCACCTTCGGCACAACCGCTTATCATTTCATCATGCGGCTTCTGGTGGGCGCGGCCGTCGGCAGCGGAATGAAAAACCGTGCCGATTACACAAGCTGGTGGTACCGTCCCCGCCCGTGGGAGGAGGGGTTTTACCGCCCTTTGCGGGTAAAGTCGTGGAAGGGCAGGCTGCCCACCTATGACCCGAACGCTTTCTCTCCCCGCGTCCACAGTTGGGACGAAATCGCGCAGGCCACCTGCCAGTCCGAGGTCGTCCATGAGGTCATTATCCCCCTCAGCTTTCTTCCGCTGTTTGCCGCAAGGTGGTTCGGCGCGTTTCCCGTCTTTTTGATTACCTCCGTCTGCGGCGCTTTCCTCGACCTGTTGTTTGTCCTCATGCAGCGGTACAACCGTCCGAGAGTGGTCAAGCTGGCACAGAGGCAACAGGCGAAAAATGAACTCCCCCCTTGCTTTTTTATGCCCGATGTGGTATAAAAGGTCTGTTATTGAGCGATGAACGGGAAAATAGTGCGGGAAGCACCTTTCAGAGAATGGCGGTCACCGGCTGAAAGCCGCCTGAGGTGTGCGTGCTTGGTTCGCCCGGGAGCTGCCGTGGAAACACGGACGGTTTCTCCGCCGTTACCGGAGGCAGAGCGCGCGCCTTTGGGCGCGAATTCGGGTGGTACCGCGGAAGGCAAGCCTTTCGTCCCTTATCGGGACGAAAGGCTTTTTTGCTGCCATGCCGTCATCGAAAAATCATCTGGCAAAGGAGTATGAATATGAAGGAACAATTAGCAAAAATCCGCGCGGAAGCGGTCGCGGCCTTTGAAAACGTCAAGGACGCCGCCGCTTTGGACGAGCTGCGGGTCAAATACCTTGGAAAAAAGGGCGAGCTGACCGCCCTGCTCAAGCAGATGGGCCGTCTGTCCGCCGAGGAAAAGCCGGTGATGGGGCAGCTGGCCAACGACGTGCGCGCCTTCCTCACCGAAGCCATTGAGCAGAAGGCCGCGGCGCTGGAAAAGGCCGCCCTCAACGCCCGGCTGGCCGCCGAAACGGTGGACGTCACCATTCCCGGCAAGCAGGTGGAGTTGGGACACCGCCACCCCATGTATATCGCCCTGGACGAAATCAAGGACATTTTCGTGGGCATGGGCTTCACCGTGCTGGACGGTCCGGAGGTGGAGCTTTCCACCTATAACTTCGACAAGCTGAACGCCGAGGAGGGCCACCCTTCCCGCGACTGGAGCGACACCTTCTACTTTGACGCCGACGAGCGGGTGATGCTTCGCAGCCAGACCTCCCCCATGCAGGTGCGGGCCATGGAGACCATGCCCCTGCCCATCCGCATCATCGCGCCGGGGCGGGTCTACCGCAAGGACAAGGTGGACGCCACCCACTCCCCCATGTTCCATCAGGTGGAGGGTATGGTCATCGACAAG
>JAAWDI010000059.1 GCA_022793685.1 Oscillospiraceae bacterium | reverse complement strand
GTACAGACAGGTCGGGGAGAAAGTAATCGCCCTCGGGAGATTATCCATAAAGAAGCCAAATCCAACAACTGTGTAAGTCAGCCGAATGTGATTGAGTTGTAGGGAAATTCAACCTTTGGAGGATTTACATCATGGATAAGTGTATTTTTAATAAAAGCAATAGTCTTTGGTATGAACTGGTGGGGGACTATTACCTGCCCTGTTTGAAACTCCCCGAAGAAGAACAGCGTTTTGTGGGTATCTGGGGCCAACGGCGCAGGCAGTATTTGCGAGAACACAGGAAAGCTCTTTACAACGCCTTGCTTCTCAGCGGGAAGTTGGATAACCATTTGGCTGACATCGACCAGCAGGCTGAAAATATGTTTTCTCAGATGGTGAAGCAGATGGCAGCTCAGGAGGATATTACAGAACAGCTTAAAGCGGATAGCCAGATAGAATGGGTAGGCCGCATGAATAATATCCGGCAGAGGACAGAAGAAATTATTAATACTGAATTAATCTATTCTTGAATACAATATTGCAAGTGAGCGGCACTCCAGATGGGGATAGGAGTGCCGCTCACGTTGGTTATAGGTATTTTTTTAGAACCGATTCTTTTTTTGCCTTTAGCGCACTTAACCGAGCATCCAATTGAGTGATTTGATCCTCTGCCTGCTGAATTTGGGTAGCAATCTTTTGCTGATCACTAAGTGGCAGAACCGGAATCAATAATTGCTGATAGAACCCGATTGGAACCCTTCTGTGCCCACTTGATCCAGTCATTACTTTCTCAGCTTCTTGACGAATCACTTGACGATTCAGGTAGCCAAATAGATATTTGGGCAAAATCTCAGCCCCACATCGAAATACATGAAATTCCGAACTTCCCATACCTATTCCATTGGTCAAACCCATTGCGAGAGCGCACTTCCCGTTTTCCATGCATGGAGTAATCTTTGCAATAATTATGTCATTCTCCTGAAAATAGGTGTAGCTTCCTTTTCGGACTTCTAACATTGGACGATCAACAGCACTCACAATATGACCATCATTTGAAACGGCGGCCATCTCAACAAAGCTAATTAAGGTATCATTTGGAATATCCACCTTGGGGGGATTACACTCTGCAAGTTTACCTAATAATTCGGTATGGGACGCACTAATTGGGTCAAAAATGTGCTCAATTGTATAGTAGTGCTCAGTGATCTGGGCAGACACAAATTGTTCTTTGTTCTCTATGTGTTCGATTTCAGCCACAATTTTTTGCTGAATTTCAAGGGACGGAAGAGGAATTTTGATGCCGCAAACTGTGTTCAAAGCTAATTCAATTTGACCACTTTGGCCATTAGCCATAGCTTCAATATTTTTGAACCCAATATCGGCAAGCGCATATAGCATGTATTTAGGTAGAACCTTTTCAGTGTTTGGGCGAACAATAGTAACGTGGCTATCTACGACATATTCACCATCAAGGTTAAAGAGAGTTACTCTTCCCGCAGTTCCCACACCAGTTGAATTGATTAATACATCACCTTTTTGTAGGTTGCGTTCGTCGGAAACAAAATTCTCGGAAACAAAATAATGCTTACTAAAGTCAAAATGACAGTATCCCCGGGCCTGTCCAGATTTAATGATTTGAATATTAGAATTTCCATATTTTGCTGATTTTCCGCGCTTTACCATAAGGGAAATATCATCCAGGCGATGTAATGCAAAACGGGAAATTCTTGTAGTCGCCCTTTCTTGAATAAATGCAGTTTTTCCTAAATTAACTACCTTATCAAACTTGCTCGTACCAAATTCAACAAACCCGCTCATGCGTCTATATGATATATTTTTTGCTAAATTTTTATCAATTTCTACAACTTCTTCCAAAAATGCATGATAAATGTAGCCACCAGCCTTTTGCGGATTTAGAGGATTTATTTCGTCATACAGCTTTGTTCCACCAGGCAGATAATGCAAACCTTCATGCCCACGGCGCTCACTAAACTCATAGCCGAGGAATTTCTTTTCTTCTTTTCCCTTCCCCGTTTTAACCAAAACGATGGTCTGGTTGTAAGTCAACAAAAAGTACAGCAGCTTTTCCTTTTCAACTTCAATTGCCTTGGAACGGAAATCTTCGCCGAACGTCTTAACATAATCCTCATAAAGTTCATGGGCTTTTGCCGTTACACTGGGAGTTCCGCTGAACAAGCTGATATAGTCCTCAAAGGCCAGCCGGTCATACACATTTGACACATAGACTGAAAAAGCATTTTCAATGCCAGAAACAGTGACATCATGATACGAGGTAAAAAATCGGTCAATAGCTCGGCTGATATTGATATGATCATCATTACTGCGGCGCTCTAAGAACAAGATAACCGTACTTGTGTTGGTTTTCATAAAAGTATTAGAGCCTGCTTCAACAACCGCTTTCACTTTGAAATATTTGAGGAGGATTGCCCTTGCTTTTGCATGAATACCACTATTTGTCAAAATTGAACTCGGCAAAATAACCGCTGCCCAGCCATCAACTTTCAAAAGCTGTTTCATGCGCTCTACAAAGAGACATTCAATCTCAGAACTATTGTCTGTAAGACCCGAGTACAGTTCAAAAGACTCTTCCCCGTAGTTGATTGTACTTTTGAATGCGTCAACAGAATATGGGGGATTAGAAATCAATATATCAAATTTCCCATTATCCTGCCCACTGGCCCCTACAAGTTTTCCCCTAAACACTTCTGACTTTGTAAAACTGTCAAGGCCATTAGCCCAAACAATATTGGCCTCCCCATCGCCATTAAAGAATGCGCTGACTTTTGTGGTCTTGACCAAACGATTATCTAAGTCAATTCCATATACACTGTCTTTGGCCCAAAGGAATTTCGTGAAACCTTGCCATGATTGAATAAGGTTCTTGATCCTCGGTGATGTGTGGGAAATATCAATTTTACTGTCAATAATTTCCTGCATCTGAGCCATATATTCGGTCAGAAAATGACCGCTTCCACAGGCATAGTCGATTACAGTAGGCAACGGTTCATCTTGCCTGTTGTCAACACGGTTCTGGACAAGCTCAGCTAACGGTAGTGAGGAAATAATGAAACGAGTAATCGGAACAGGGGTAAAGAATTGCCCTGCCTCCTGCTTCATACTGGTGTTAAGCAAAAGCTCGAAGAAGTTCCCCAAAAATTCATGTTTTTGCTCATAGCGGAACTTATACGCTTGAAGTAGCTCAACAATTTCACGAACAACTTTTGCGTTCAACTCAAAAGTCCTGTCATCCTGAACTTCCACGAACGCAAAGTTAGGGCTTTTCTTCAGGCGAGTGTCCGTATACATTTTCATAATCCATGTTCTTGTAAGAGAGTCTTCAATATTTGCTAATTTCTCGGACACTTCACGTTGTTCATAGTCGATTACTTCAATCTCAAGAAAACGCCACATTCCCTTTTTGTATAAATCATTCAGACGTAATTGGAGACTTTCGTCTGTGTCACTCTCTAACCATTGGAACTCCAGTTCATCTTCC
>JAAWDI010000058.1 GCA_022793685.1 Oscillospiraceae bacterium | reverse complement strand
CCTTTTCGATTTCCTCGCACAGCTCAAAGGGGTCGCGGGCCTCCCGGTCCATCTTGTTGATAAAGGTGAAGATGGGGATGTCCCGCAGGACGCACACCTTGAACAGCTTCCGCGTCTGGGCCTCCACACCCTTGGCCGCGTCGATGACCATCACGGCGGAGTCGGCGGCCATCAGGGTTCGGTAGGTGTCCTCCGAGAAGTCTTGGTGGCCGGGGGTGTCCAGAATGTTGATGCAGAAGCCCTCGTACTGGAACTGCATCACCGACGAGGTGACCGAAATGCCGCGCTGCTTTTCAATCTCCATCCAGTCGGAGACGGCGGCGCGGGCGTTTTTCTTTCCCTTCACCGCGCCTGCCTGCGCGATAGCGCCGCCGTACAGCAGGAATTTTTCCGTGAGGGTGGTCTTGCCGGCGTCGGGGTGGCTGATGATGGCAAAGGTGCGCCGGCGTTTGATTTCTGACTCGTATTTTGACAAAGGGAGCTCCTCCTCCGTTTATATGCTGTGGTATTGTATCACAAATTTTCTCAAAAGTCATTGTTTTTTCCACGTAAACGGTGTAAACTAATAGTAACATGGAAAAGGAGGCGTTTCTTATGAAGGTCGCCCGCGGCATTTTGAAGATGCTGGCTGTTTTATTGGCGCTTGTTGCCGCCGCTTACTGCATCATCACCTATTGGGACAGAATTTGTGCTTTCTTCACCCGAATTGGGGAAGCGCTGCGTGAGAAAAAGGCAAGCTGTCCCCTCTGCACCTCGGAATATGAGGATTACGCGGACTGGGACTGATTCTGAAAAGAACCACACATAAGCGGGTGCGGCATCTGCCGCGCTCGCTTTTTTTGCGCCCGCCGCATAGGATGGGGAAACGCAATAAGGAGGCCTACTATGGAACAGAACAACCAATCGCCCCATCCGTCTCCCGGCTACGGTCAATGCGGCAGCGACCGTGAAGTATTTGAGCGTGTCTGGCGGCGGGTTATGCCTGAGCCGCGCCCCGACTGCCCCATCGTCCTGCTCTCTGAAGAGGAGGCGCAGGCTGTCGCCACGACCCTTGGACTGGAAGGCCCGCAACCGCCCGCTATCCCCTGTACACAATCTGCTCCTGAGAACGCCGTACCCACCAGCGAGCAGGATGTTCCGCTGCTTGGTGCGGCGTCAGCCGTTTACGGTTCCTTGCTTCAAAGCATGATTGCTGCCGAAATGCTTACCTTCCGGCGTTACCGTGCGCTCTCCCGGCGGCTTCAGGGCAACGCCGCAAAGACGGTGGCCGCTATCGCCGCCGACGAGCGCCGCCATGCCAAGCGGCTCTCCACCGCTTATTTCCTTATCTCCGGGGTGCGCTATCTGCCCTCTGACGCGCCCCTTCCCAGCCGCGGGGAAGTCGTGCCGACCGGAGCTTTGCGCCTGCACTTTGCGGATGAGCAGCGCAGCGAGGCCCTCTACCGCTCCTCCGCCGCTGAATGCAGCGACCCTTGCCTGACGGCTCTTTTTGAGGAGCTTGCCGAGGAGGAGGCAAACCATCGCAAAGCCATTATTACCCTGTTGGAGCAGATGTAAAAAAGCGCCGGCCCTGTGGGCCGGCGCTTTTTGTCTGAGTGCATTACCTATGCTCACGCTTCGTCTTGTCACGCTCGCATTGGGCCGCACGGCCAGTCGAATAACGCCGCCGACTGCGCCAAAATCCAGTTGGCCCTTCAGGGCCGCCTTGGGCTTTTGGCATCCGCTCTGGCGTTATTCTCCTTGTGTGGCCTATGCTCACGCTTCGTCTTGTCACGCTCGCGCTGGGCGCCGCGGACGGGTCGCTTTCACTCCGCCTCGCTTCATAAACAGGCGGCCTTCGCCCCCTTCGGTTTGTAAAGCTCGCTGCGCTCCAAGCTCCCCTGCGTCGCCTGCGCTCACGCTTCGTCTTCAATCACGCCATAGCCGCCGTCATTTCGGCGGTAGACCACGGCGAAGGCATCGTCCGCTTCTGCGTCCCGAAAAGCGAAAAAGTTATGCTCCAGCAGATTCATCTGGAGAATGGCCTCCTCACGCGTCATGGGCTTCAGCGGGAATTTCTTTACCCGCACCAGGTCATAGACATCTTCCGGCTCATCGGGCGCATAGGAGTGGGGGGCCAGCTCCTCTTCCGCCACCGTGCGCTCAAAGGCTCCCTGGCGCAAACGCTTTTCCAAGCGGCTCTTGTTCTTGCGTATCTGCCGCTCCAGCGAAGTGACCGCCGCATCAACAGAGGCAAACATATCCGACGTGCTTTCCGATACCCGCAGGATTGTGCTGCCGGAACGTACCGTCACCTCCGCTTTATTGCGGTCTTTTTCTACGCTGAACGTGATGGAAGCCTCCGCGTCCGATTTGAAATAGCGGTCCAGCTTGCCCACTTTCTTTTCAGCGTAGGTGTGTACCGCTTCGGGTAATGTGACCTTTTTGTCTGTAAATGTGAACTTCATATGCTTCGGCTCCTTTCGTTCCCCGAGGGGGGCTTCTGCATATATTATACCACACCGCAGAGGAAATTCTACTACATTTTGTAACTTTTGCCCAATTTTATAGCGTAACAGAGGCATGACGGGTAACATGGCAGCCCAAATTGACCGCGCACGGCATCCCTGCAATATGGGTGGGCGACGCCAGAATTGCCACCGACAGGGCGGTGACCCGCCCCCCCAACCCCTGCGGGCCAATCCCCAGCGCGTTGATGCGTTCCTTCATTTCTGCTTCCATTCCCGCATAGAAGGGGTCGTCGCTGCACCGGTCTACCGGACGCAGCAGCGCCTTCTTCGCCAGCAGCGTCGCCACCTCAGAGGTGCCGCCCAATCCCACGCCCACCACAATAGGCGGGCAGGGATTGGCTCCGGCGGCCTCAACCGCCTCCGCCACAAAGGCGATAATGTCCTCTCTGGTGGCGGAAGGGTTGAACATCTTGAGCCTGGTCATATTTTCACTGCCAAAGCCCTTGGGTGCCACCGTCAGCTCCAGTTCATCGCCCGTTGTCAATTCCAAATGGAGCACCGCCGGAGTATTGTTGCCCGTATTCTCCCGCCGAAGCGGGTCGGCCACCACGCTGCACCGCAGATGCCCTTCGGTGTACCCCAGCGCCACGCCTTCGTTGACCGCGTCTTGCAGCGAGCCGCCAATCAGGCGCACCTCTTGCCCCAGCTTGACAAATACCACTGCCATGCCGGTGTCCTGACAGATAGGCAACCCCTTTTCGGCGGCAAAGGTGAAGTTCTCCTCCAAGTCGCCCAGAATGGCCTGTCCCACCGGAGATTCCTCCGCCGTCCGCGCTGCCCGCAGGGCGCTGCACAAATCCTGGGGCAGTACCGTATTTGCCTTAATGCACAGGTTACGCACCGCCGCCACGATTTGCGTATAATGTATCTCTTTCATGCTTCAGCCTCCCGTCACAGTGCGCCCGCCGATGAAAACGGCCTTCACCTTGCTCATGATTTCAAAGGGATGCCCCTCTGTCACCACCACGTCGGCATCCTTGCCTACCGTCAGGGAGCCGACCCTGTCCGCTGCGCCGCCCAGCTCTGCGGCATACAGGGTGATAGCTCGCAGAGCTTCCTCTCTGTCCATCCCCGCCTTGACCGCCATAGCCGCGCACATAGGCAGGTACTGGATGGGGGTCTCCGGATGGTCGGTGCAAATGGCAACCTTCACCCCCGCCCTGCTCAGGATGGCGGGATTGTCCAGCCGCATCCCCGCCAGCTCCGGCTTGGAGCGGTCGCCCATACACGGCCCGGTGACGACCCGCGCGCCTTCCGCGGCAAGGAAATCCGCAATGGCGTGACCCTCCGTGCCGTGGACAATCACATAGTCCAGCGAGAACTCCTTGGCAATACGCACCGCAGTCGCAATGTCGTCCGCCCGGTGGGCGTGGAAGTGGGCGGGCAGTTTGCCTTCCACCACCGGCACGAGAGCGGCCAACTTTGCGTCAAAATCAGGTTCGTCCGCATCCTCATCCTCCGCCGCACGTCGGAGCTTGTCCCGATACTCCACCGCCTTGGCCAAATTCTCCCGAATGATGGCGGCGGTGGCCATGCGGGTCACCGGGGTTTCATGGCGGTCGTTGTAGACATTTTTCGGATTTTCCCCCAAGGCGAACTTCATTGCGGCGGGTGCTAATACAGCCATCGCATCCACCACGCTTCCGTCCGTTTTGAGGGCGGCAAACTGCCCTGCAATGGGGTTGGCGCTGCCCGGCCCTGTGAGCACGGTGGTCACGCCGCCTGCCCGCGCCTCCTGAAAGCACAGGTCAAGGGGGTTGACGCCGTCAATTGCCCGAAGCTGGGGGGTGCAGGGGTCGGTGGATTCGTTTCCGTCGTCCGCCTCAAAGCCGAGGGCATTGCCGAACAATCCCAAATGGCAGTGGGCGTCCACAAAGCCGGGCAGGACATGGCAGCCGGCGGCGTCCAGCACTTCGCCGTCAGGCGTGGGACATTCCTCCATCGTCCCGACCGCCGTAATAACCCCGTCGGAAAAAGCCACGAACCCGTTTTCGATAACCGGACCGTCCGCCGGGTGAATAATGCCGTTTTTTATCAGCATGAAATATGACCGCCTTTCTGTGTTGCGCCGTCTATGCGCCTGCGCTCTTGCTTCTATTTGTCACGTTCGCGCTCTGCACATCATACGGCGCGGCTTCCCTCCGCCTCAGGCTTAAAACAGGCCGCTTCGCGCCCTTCGTTTTTTCGCCTTCGCGCCAGTCCATCCGCACCTATGTGCCTGCGCTCTCGCTTAAAGATAAGGCGTGCAGCCTTCGGCTGCACGCCTTTATGTAACCAATTACAGGGGGCGTTCGCCCTCACCGCCGGCCGCCGCGGCGGGAGCCGCCCTTCTTTTCCATATAGCGTAGCTCAGACAGTTTACTGTCGGAGGACTGCATAAACTGCTTTAGCTTATCTTCAAATGTTGCAGGTTCCTTGGGCGCGGAAGAGCGGGGAGCGCCGCTTCGGCCCGGGCCGCCTGAGCGAGGACCGTCGCCGCGGTGAAAGCTCCCCTGCCCGCTTGCGGCTGGGCGGGGAGGCGGCTCCTGCGCCTTCTTGATGGAAAGATTGATGCGGTTTGCCTCATCAATGCTGATAACCTTGACGGTGACCTCCTGACCCTCTTTCAGATAGTCAGAAACCTCGTTCACATACGCATATGTGATTTCAGAGATATGGACAAGTCCGGACTTGTTGCCCGGCAAGGACACAAACGCACCGAATTTCGTGATTCCGGTAACCTTACCCTGTACAATAGAACCAACACCAAAATCCATAAAAGCAGCTCTTTCCTCCTTGCAGATTTGAGAACACAAAGGCCGCGCTTATTCCGCCACGTCGACGAAAATTTTCTCGCCCGGCGCCACATAGCCCTTGCTGCGGGCCACCGACTCAATCACATCAGGGTCGTCGCTGTGTTCCACGGCGTCGGAAAGCTCGGCGTTTCGCTGGTTTTGTTCGGCCACCTGGGTCTTGAGCGTGTTCAGCTCCTGTTGGGCAGATTGAATCTGTCCCTGAAGCCCCAGCAGAGACGTGGCCGTGTAAATCAGCAGCGACAGTATCACGATTTTGGTGATTAGGCTCGCTTTTTTCGTCTTCAAGCCAGCGTCCTCCCTCTCTCCGGGCCGCCGCGCGGCGGCGGGTCTCATCTGCCTCTTTTGTAATCTCTTTTATTTTATACCTTTTTCTCTCATAATGAAAGATGTTTTTTGCAATTTTTTTCATTTTTTTCCCGCAGGCCGCTGCAAGTACCGCCGGAAGGACTGCCGCACGACACAAAAGTGTCACCAGGTCGGCCATTTTATAGCCCACCTTCAGCATCCACGGACTGATGAGTAAAAAATAGAGCACCCCGCCCAAAAAGACAGCGGCCACCACATAGATGCGTACCTGTCCGCCGGTTGCGGCCACCGACCAGAGAAACAGCGACACGGTAACGCATACCCAAAACAGCATATCCAGTACCGTCCCCAAGGGCTTCAGCTTGATACGCACCCGCAGCACCCGGAACAGGTCATACAGCAGGCCTGCCAACGCGCCGATGAGCACCGCCCCGCCGAATGCCGCCAGTTGGGCCTCAATGGAGATGTCCATAGATTTACCGGAACAGCCGCCGCAGCAAGCCGCCGCCCCGCTCGCCGCCTTCGGACTCATAGGTCAGGGAATCGATGACGCCCTCCACCCGCAGGTCGCCGCCGTCCAGACTCAGCTTTTCAATGTGCAGCTCCTCTCCCCGAATGACCAGCGTTCCCTGAGAGGTGTCCATCACAATCGCGCTTTCGTCAAAGCTCTCCACCTCGGTCACACCGGAGATGGACAGACGTTCCCGGTTTTCCAGCATCACATGGTGCGGCGCTTCGCCGTACCGTTCCCGTTCCTCGTTGTTCATTCTGACCCCCGCCTTTCGCGCATTGTCTCATGTGACATACATATGCGGGGGCCGTCCATTTATGACCGGCGTACCGCCCGAACCAGCGGCTTTGCCAGCACCGCCGTCAAGGCGATTTTGATTGCGTCAAAGGGCAGGTAGATAAGCATTCCCGTTCGCACCACCGTCCCCACCGGAACACCCTTCCCCATGTAGACGTTTAAAATGGCATACATATAGGGCAACCCAATCAGGTAGAGTACGCCCACGCCAACTGCCGAAGCGCCTATTACGCGGGGAATACTGGGGACACATTTTTCGCTTTGGCACAGCGTCCCCACCACCCACGCTTGCGGAATGAGGCCGAGCAAAAAGCCGAAAGAAGGCTGAACCAGATACCATATACCGCCGCCATTGGTAAACACCGGCAGGCCCACAATCCCCAAGAGCACATAAACCGCCTGAGAAACCGCCCCCCACTTCGGCCCCAGCACCACGCCCGCCATCGTGGTAAAAAACACTTGCAGGGTAATATACATGCTGCCTACCGGTACTTTCAAGAACAACGTCCCCACTGCTGTCAGCGCCGCAAACAATGCCGCCAGCGCCATCCCCTTTGTCTTACTCATGATGTCCCCTCCTAATTGTAAACCGTTTTTATCTCATTTTGTTTACATTTAGAATAGCAGGCAGCGGTTTAATTGTAAACCCATCTTTTCATTTTTGTTGACGATACTGAAAAATGGGGCTATACTAAAGCAAAAGCTGTGAGAAAGGACGGCTGTCCATGAAAAAACAAGTTCTTGCCCTACTGTTGGACGCTGGTGGAAAATACCGCTCAGGCGAAGAAATGAGTGCCGCCCTCGGCGTGAGCCGGGCCGCCGTGTGGAAAGCAGTCGCCGCCCTGCGGGAAGCGGGCTATGCCATCTCTTCCGCTCCAAACCGGGGCTATCGGCTGGACGCCACCCCAGACACGTTAGACCCTGCCGCAATTTCCGCGCTGCTCCCGACAGGATGCGTTGTGGGAAGCAATTTGGTATGCCTCTCCACAGTGGATTCCACCAACAACGAGTGCCGCCGCCTGGCGGCAGGGGGAGCGCCTGACGGCACCGCCGTTCTGGCGGAGACCCAAACCGGCGGCAAAGGCCGAGGCGGACGCAGCTTCGCATCGCCGCCCGGCGGGCTGTACCTCTCCATTCTCCTGCGGCCCGATATAGCGCCCGGAGAGGCCGTCAATATGACGGCTTGGGTAGCCGTCGCCGTATGCCGTGCGGTGGAGGCCGCCTGCGGCGTTTCGTGCGCCATCAAGTGGACCAACGACATCATTCTGAACGGCAAAAAGCTGTGCGGCATCCTCACCGAAATGGGCATGGTGGGCGAAACCGGCGGTCTGGACTATGTGGTAACCGGCATGGGAATCAATCTCCATGCTTCCCTCACCCAGTCCTCCCCTGAGTTGGCCTCTAAAGCGGTCTCCTTGGAGGAAGTCCTCGGAGCACCTCCCCGACGGGACGCCCTCATTGCCGCTCTGCTTTCCGCTCTGGATGACCTGCGGCGGGGCTTCCCCCACGCCAGCGCGGAATATTTAGAGGAATACCGGCGGCGGTGCGCCACCGTTGGGAATGAGGTGGCGGTTCTCCGGTCCGGTCAGGAGCCGCGCACAGGCATTGCCGTGGGGATTGACGACCGTTTCCGCCTGCTGGTGGATTTCTCTTCTTCCGGCGGCGGGACGGAAGCCATCGAGGCTGGGGAGGTCTCCGTCCGCGGCCTTTTGGGGTACGTCTGATTTTATGTCTTGACACCTTTGAATTTCCTGCTATAATAGCTGTCAAGACACCTCGGTGTCATGACAGCTATTGAAGAGATGGAGGACGCCCCATGAACAGAAATCAGGCCGTTTACCGGCTAGTGCTGGCTGCCCTGCTGGTGGCCATCGGCATTATCATTCCCATGACCTTCCCTAAAATCACCCTGCCCCTGATGTCCTTTACCCTTGCCTCCCATGTGGCCATCTTCTTGGCCATGTTCCTTGCTCCCAGCACAGCGGTCATCGTCGCGCTGGGCACCACCCTCGGCTTCTTTCTCAGCGGCCTGCCACTGGAGGTCACCCTCCGCGCCCTCTCCCATGTGGTGTTTGCGCTGGTCGGCTCGCTGTGGATTTTGAAGCGCCCCCAGGTGCTGAAAAACAGGGGCGAGGCCGTGGCTTTCTGCGTCGGTACCAATCTCATCCACGCGGTAATGGAGCTGATTGTCATCTCCGCCCTCTTCCTCGGCGGGTTTGAACGCGTCGTGAACAACTTCAGCGAGGCTGGCTATATGGCTATCCTGCTGCTGGTGGGCCTCGGCACCTTGGTGCACGGAAGCGTGGACTTCATCATTTCCTTCCTTGTATGGCAGCCCCTGAAAAAAGTGCCCGGCCTGTCCAAGGTGGCCTCGGCAAAATAACCTACATAGTAAATAAAAACCGGAGCGCATATGCGCTCCGGTTTTTTATGTTTTACTGCCGTTCATCCAGACTGAGGAAGGGCTGGTTGGGGGCCACGGCCTTATAAGCGGGCCGCATGATGCGTCCGGCGGAGTTATAGACCTCCTCCACTCGGTGAGCGCACCAGCCCACCATGCGGGCCACGGCAAACAGCGGCGTATAAAGGGCGGTTGGAATACCCATCATCTTGTACACCAGTCCGGAATACATATCCACGTTGGCGCACATGACCTTTTCCTCCCCTTT
Organism: Oscillospiraceae bacterium; assembly: GCA_022793685.1. Lineage (GTDB taxonomy): Bacteria > Bacillota > Clostridia > Oscillospirales > Oscillospiraceae > CAKUEI01. The sequence goes on along the minus strand of JAAWDI010000058.1, from coordinate 20,841 downwards.
CACCTCGGCAAAGACCTCCGGCGTCAGGCGCTCCACCGACTCGAACAGTTCAAATTCCTCCAGCATCCCCTTCTGCTCTGCCAAACGCTTGGCAAACTTCTTTAGAATGACTGCCCGCGGGTCGGACATCGTGTAAATGGCATGGCCCATGCCGTAAATCAGACCGGAACGGTCGCCCGCTTCCTTTTTCAGCATTTTGCTCAAGTAGTCCCGAAGCTCACCGTCGTCCCGCCAGTTATGGACATTCTCTTCAATGTAGCCGAACATCTCCATAACCTTTTTATTGGCCCCGCCGTGCCGCGGGCCTTTCAAAGAACCGATTGCTGCGGCAATGGACGAATAAATATCAGTGCCGGAGGAGGACAGCACCCGACAGGCAAAAGCGGAGTTGTTGCCGCCGCCGTGCTCGGCATGGAGCACCAGGCACAGGTCAAGCAGTCGAGCTTCGTCTTCTGTAAACTGCTTGTCGTGGCGCACGGAATAGAGGAAGTTCTCCGCCGTGGACAGCCCTTCCTGGGGACGGTGGAGATACAGGCTCTCATTATCAAAATAGTGGAGCTTCGCCGCGTGGGCGTGGGCCGCGATGACAGGACAGCGCGCAATCAGCTGCAACGCCTGGCGCATCTCATTTTGCAGCGTACGCTCCTCCGGATTTTCGTCATAGGAATAGAGGGCGAGCACGCTGCGGGCCAACTTATTCATCACGTCATGGCTGGGTGCGGATAAAATCATATCCTCTGTAAAGCGGTCGGGCAGCGTGCGGTATTCGGAGAGAAGCTCCTCAAAATCCGCAAGCTGGCTACGGGTGGGAAGCTGGCCAAAGAGGAGCAGATAAGTCGTTTCTTCAAAGCCAAAGCGGCCTTCGCCCACGAAGCCCTCGATGAGGTCGCTCACATTGATGCCGCGGTAAATCAGCCGGCCCTCGGCGGGAATCCGCTCACCGTCCTGCATATAGTAGCCCAACACGTTGCCGATGCGGGTCACGCCCGCCATCACGCCGGTGCCGTCGGCATTCCGCAGGCCCCGCTTCACATCATAGCGGCTATAATACTTCAGGTCGATGACGTTATTTTTTCGCTCCGTCTCACATAGACTCTGAATGAAGCCGTCAACGCCCTGCTTCCCGTTTTCATTTTGCATCTTCCGCTCCTCCTTCTTTCATTTTTCTCAGTTATTTGAATGATAATTATACCATGTACTGCGCCCCACGTCAAGAAGATTTAGGATATATTAGGATATATAAGGAAATTGGAGGCACTTATGAAACAAGCCATGCTCACCGCTCTCGCCCTGCTGACACTGTTCCTGCTGCTGCCCGCGCTTCTGGTGGGAGATGCGCCTGCCGCCGCGCTGCTCCCTCCTTCGCCCCCTGCCCCCGGCGAAACCGCAGGGCCGTCTGCACCGCTGCCTGAACTGGACCGCACTGTCACGCTTCGGGTTAAAAAGGCAGACGGCAATGTTTATACCACCACAATGGACAAGTACCTTCCCGGCGTGGTAGCGGCTGAGATGCCAGCCGCCTTTGAAGGCGAAGCCTTAAAGTCTCAGGCGATTGCGGCCCGTACCTACGCCTACTCAAAGCTGTCTTCCTCCTCCTCTGCCCATCCCGACGCCGACCTTTGCACCGACTATGCCTGCTGTCAGGCGTGGCGCTCCGAGTCAGATGTTAAAAGCGGCTGGGGCAACAATGCCGACGCCTACTGGCAGAAAATTGCCTCTGCCGTAGCTGCCACCGACGGGCAGGTGGTGCTTTATGAGGGACAGCCCATCCGGGCGGTGTTCTTCTCCTCGGCAGAGGGCCGCACCAATGCCGCCGTGGAGGTTTGGGGGTCAGACGTGCCCTATCTCACCGGTGTGGACACCCCGGAAGGAAATGAGGTCCCCAACTTCCATTCCACAGTTGAAATGACTGCTGAGGAATTCAAAGCTGCATTTTTGTCGAAATATCCCGGCGCAGACCTGTCAGGAGAACCGGCAGGCTGGTTCGGTGCATGCGAATACAGCTCCTCCGGCGGAGTGTCCGCCATTCCGGTGGGCGGCGTGCGCCTTTCGGGCAGTGAACTGCGTACCCTCTTGGGACTGCGCTCCGCCAATTTTCGGGTGGCGGTGGAAGGACAAACCATCACCTTCACCGTCACCGGATACGGCCACGGCGTTGGCATGAGCCAATACGGCGCGAACGCCATGGCCAAGACAGGCGCCGACTGCGCGGCCATCCTGACCCACTATTACAGCGGGGTCACCATTGCGCCCTATCCAGACCTGTGATATACTATATTCAAACCATTTTCACCCCGTAAGGAGGGACTGCATGATGGCTGAACGCTATGACATCGCCATTCTCGGCAGCGGCGAGGCAGGTATTTTCGCCGCCTATGAGTTGACCCGCCAAGCGCCCCAGCTCAAGGTCGTGGTGCTGGAAAAGGGGCACGGTATCCACCACCGGCACTGCCCCATTGTAGCAGGCAAGGTGCAAGCCTGCTCCGGCTGCGCTGTGTGCGACACCATGTGCGGCTTCGGCGGCGCGGGCGCTTTTTCCGACGGCAAGTACAACTTCACCACCGCCTTCGGCGGCTGGCTCACCGACTATATGCCGCCGGAAGAGGTCATGGCGCTCATCGAATATGTGGACTCCATCAACGTGCTCCACGGGGCGACTGAAGAGGTCTTTTCCACCGACTCCCCCGCCGCCCGCGATTTGCAGCGCCGCGCGCTGGGATACGACCTGCACCTGCTGCAAGCCCGGTGCAAGCATTTGGGGACGGAAAACAACCTGAAAATTTTAGCCAGCATCTACGACGCTCTGAAGGACAAGGTGGAATTCCGCTTTGACTGCGGTGTGTCCGCCATTGAGCGGGACGGGAACGGCTACCGCCTCACGCTGGAGCGGGGCGGCGAGGCTGCCTGCCGCTGCCTGATCGCCGCTCCCGGCCGTTCCGGTGCGGAGTGGTTTGCAGGCCAGTGCAAGGCGCTGGGGCTGAAGCTCATCAACAATCAGGTGGACGTCGGCGTGCGGGTGGAGCTGCCCGCCGCTGTTTTTGAACATATCACCGACGTGGTGTATGAGTCAAAGCTGGTCTACCGCACCAAGCAGTATGGCGACACCGTGCGCACCTTCTGCATGAACCCCTATGGTCATGTGGTCGCGGAGAACGTGGAGGGCATCAACACCGTCAACGGTCACAGCTACTCCGACCCTGCCCTCCGCAGCGCAAACACCAACTTTGCCCTGCTGGTGTCCAACCGGTTCACCCAGCCCTTCGACCAGCCCTACCGCTATGGCAAGCACATCGCCTCCCTCAGCAATATGCTGGCGGGCGGCGTACTGGTACAGCGGTTCGGTGATTTGGTGAAGGGGGTGCGCACCAACGAGCACCGGCTCTCTAAATCCATGACCCGCCCCACGCTGGCTGCGGCGGTGCCGGGCGACCTATCTTTGGCCCTGCCCAAGCGCCAGCTGGACGACATCATTGAGATGCTCTATCAGCTGGATAAGCTGGCCCCCGGCACGGCCAACCACGACACGTTGCTCTACGGCGCGGAGGTCAAGTTCTACTCCTCCCGCCTCACCCTTTCCGAGGAGCTGGAAACGGAGTTGCCCTGCTTTTTCGCGGCGGGCGACGGCGCGGGCGTGACCCGTGGTCTGGCGCAGGCCGGGGCTTCCGGCGTGAAAGCGGCGCGGGCAGCCGTCAAGCGGTTTGTATAAACCCTTCCCTCTGCACTTCAGTGGCGGTTCTCCTGCAAATATTTTTTCGCCGCCGCAGAAAATAACAAAATCTTCGCTGGGTTGTTGCGGCACTTTTTCGACTTGTTTTTCACTTGGAATTATTTGTGAAATATTGCAGCCGCAAACGTTATCCACATTATGCACACCCTTTTCCACATACGTTATGTAACCTGAATATTACCGATGCGTTTTTTTCGGTCAACATAACAACCGTCAAGGGGAAAAGTCTGCACATATCACACAAAAATATTTCTGCATGGTTCATTGCACATCTCCCCGAAAGGAGGCTGCTCATGTCAGACCCCATCGCCGCCGTTGCAACCCCCGCAAGCCCTTCCGCCATCGGTATTCTGCGTCTTTCCGGAGATGGCGTCATCTCCATGGTAGAGCGTGTATTCCGTCCCCTTTCCGGCTCTCCTATCGGTGAGCGCCCCGACCGCCGACTGGTGTACGGCGCCCTGCTGGACAAGTACGGACAACCCATCGACCAAGTGCTGGCCACCGTCAGCCGCGCCCCCCACAGTTACACCGGAGAAGATACGGCAGAGCTTCAATGCCACGGTTCTCCGGCGGTGCTTGCCCAAGCGCTGGAAGCCCTGTTCGCGCAGGGCGCACGGCAGGCGCTCCCCGGCGAGTTCACCAAGCGCGCCTTTCTGAATGGGCGAATGGACTTGGCGCAGGCGGAGGCTGTCATCGACCTCATCGACGCGGAGACAGCGGAAGGCGCCCGCAACGCCTACGGCCAGCTTTCCGGTGCGCTTTCCCGGCGAGTGGCGGCGGTCTATGACGCTCTTGTGGATGTGATGGCTCACTTTCACGCGGTGCTGGACTATCCGGATGAGGATATCGACCCCTTTACCGCCGACGGCCTGCGTGCCGCCTTGGAAACACAGCGCGCCGTGCTCCGTGCTCTGCTGGACACCTATGACCGGGGCAGCGCCCTCACCGAAGGGATTCCCTGCGCCATTGTGGGACAACCCAACGTGGGCAAGTCCTCCCTGCTGAACGCCCTGCTGGGCTATGAGCGGGCCATCGTCACCGACGTAGCGGGCACCACCCGCGACACCTTGGAGGAGCGCATCCGCCTGGGCGGGGTTTTACTCCGCCTGTGCGACACCGCAGGGCTGCGGGAAACGGGCGACGCAGTGGAACGGCTGGGTGTGGAGCGGGCACGGCAATCCATGGAGGGGGCGCGGCTCATTCTGGTGCTACTGGACGCTTCCCAGCCCGCCTGTGAGGAGGACTTTGCGCTATTGCGGCAGGCTATGGCGCTCGCTCCCACCATTCTGGTGCGGAGCAAATCCGACCTTCCGTCCGCACCCGTGCCTTGCGTCACGATGGAGCTTCCTCCGGCGGTGGCCGTCAGCGCAAAAACGGGCGACGGCTTGGAGCAGTTGGAGGCGCAGATAGCCGCCCTCTTTCCTCAGGGGAGCGACGAGGTCGGCAGCCTGCTCACCAATGCCCGGCAGGCGGAGGCCACGAAACGGGCGCTTGAACGTATCGAGGCCGCCCAAACGGGACTGACGGACGGCTGCACCCCGGACGCGGTACTCACTGATGTGGAGGAAGCTCTTTCCGCCCTTGGTGAGTTGACCGGGCGGACGGTGCGCGCCGACATCACAGACCGCATCTTCTCCCGCTTCTGCGTTGGAAAATGAACAAGAGGCCGCAGGCAATGCCTGCGGCCTCTTGTTATCTTTCTACTTTGTGGTAGGCCCGCCGTTCCGAGCCGTCCGCTACGCGGATGCGCCCCACCTCGGTAAAGCCGCACCGCAGAATGGCCCGCTGCATAGGGGCGTTATCGTCGTGGGTATCAATGCGCAGGTTTGGCCACTGCCGCCAGCACCAGTCCACGCACGCCGCGGTTACGCCCTTTACCGTCCCGGCGGACGCCACCCTGTGAATGACGCCATAGGGCGCGTCATTCAGCCACGCGCCCGCAATGGGGTGCAGGTAGGTCGGCTCTTCCCCTACAAAAAAGCAGAATGTCCCCACGATTTCGCCGCCCTCGACGCAAACATAGCTTTGCCCCTTTGCAATGTCCTCTTTCAGGGTGGCAGTAGGCGGCTCAGTCCGGCCCCACTGGGTCGGGTTTCCGCTGCGGGCCATAAAAGCCCGCGCAGAGGCATACAGCGCTTCCAGCTCAGCTAATTCCTCCGGCAGTGTCTTGCGTATTTCCATTGTCGTTTCCCCCTATGAAAAAAGGGCCGGCGCTTTTTTGCGCCGACCCTTTCCTGCGCTACGCTTACTCTGCGTTCACAATCAAAGTGTCAAACCGGTAAAGGATGACGGCCAGATGTGCGCGGATGGCGCTGCTATCGGGGTTCAGCTTGGTGGTGGACGCACCGGACACGATGCCGTTGGCCACCGCCCAACTCATTCCCTCCTGCGCCCAAGGCGCCACCTTGTCCGCATCCTCATAACGGGACAGGTCGGTGGAGCGGTCGCCCGCCTTATCCAAATAACCGGCATACTCATAGAACAGCTGGGCCAACTGCTGGCGGGTGATGTCCTGTTCCCCGCCAAAGCTGTTGTTTCCCACGCCGGTGGTCAGGCCGTTCTGCTTGGCCCACGCCGCCGCGTCGGCGTACCAGTCGCCCGCCTTTACGTCAGAGAAAGCGGAAGACTCGGACACCGTCGGCTTGCCCGCCATGTTATACAAGGTCTGGAACACTGCGCCGCGAGTAACCGCGCCGTTGGGGTCGAAGCGGTTTCCGCCTACGCCGCCCACAATGTGGTTCGTCCAGACGTACTTGACCTCGTTGAAATAGCCGGAGTTGCCCCTCACGTCCACCGGCAGGCTGGCCACGGTGATGCGCCCGGCGGTTTCCGCGTACTGCTCGCCAATCACGCCGCCCAATACCTCTTTGGTGTACGCCACCAGCGCGTCCTCCATGGCACAGCCCGTGTCGTAAACGCTACACTGCTTAAAGACAGCATAGGTGTCGCCGCCCGCGGCGGTGAAATCGTTTGTGGCAATAGCATACGTCTTTTTCAGGTCGAACTTTTCGCCGCCCACGCTGGTGATGGTCACCCGCGCGCCGGGGTCTGCGGGCGCATAGTAGGTCGTTCCGTCGTACTGCGCTCCGTTGCGGTAGGGTATCGCCGTGTTGACGGTGTACTCAATGCCGGAGACCTGCGGGAACGCGCCGATTTCATCGGGGGTTGCACAGGTCGCGGCTTCGATGGCCTCCAGCAGCTGCGCGCCCGTCAGTGTGACTACCGCCACGGTGTTGCCGAAGGGGAAAACTGTCTTCATGGTCTCCATGGTCACATCGCCCGCGGGGATGGTGGCCCGGATGCCGCCGCCGTTGGTGAGCGCCGCGTCCACCTTGCCCTCGCCCAGCAGTTGGTTTGCCTGCCACAGCAGAGCATCGCAGGCAAAGTCGCCCAGATTGGTCTCCTGTGTGCGAACGCCCGGATTGCGGTTGCCGTTCAATTCCACCTTGGTCTCGGCAAATTTTTTGCCCAGCTCCTGTGTCACAACTTCATTGCGGTCGGTAATCAGCTTCGCCACCGCATCGTCTGCGCCGGTGTAGTCCGCCTTTTTCACAAAGTGGGCGTTCAGGGCGTTGCCGTCGTACACCACCACGCCCACGTTGTTCAGCTTCTCGCCGGTGGACACCAGCAAACCGGTGCCAATCATCTTGCCGCCCTCAATTTCGGTGTGGGAGTGGCCGTCGATAAACAGGTCAATGCCGTTGGTGTGCTCCAGCACGTCACGGGAGCGGTTGGGGGCGCTTTCCAAATCCGTGCCAAGATGTCCGAGGCAGACGACCAGCTCACAGCCTGCGGCCCGCAGCTCATCTATCTGCCGCTGGGCGCAGTCATACATCTGCTGGCCCGCCAAGAAGGTCAAACCTTTGATTTTGTCCGGATGGGCCTTGGTTGCGGTCTCCGGTGTGGCAAGGCCGAAGATACCGACCTTCTGGCCGTTTTCCAGCGTAACTATCTTGTTCGCGGTGAACACGGGCTGGCCGGAGGCGTTCACCACGTTGGCACACAGCAGGTCGAAGTCCATGCCCGCCATGATTGACCGCAAATTCTCATAGCCCCAGTCGAACTCATGGTTGCCCGCCGTCATGGCATCATAGCCCGCCGCATTCATGAACCGGACGGCGCTGGCGCCGTTGTCCAAATTCACCAGCGGCGTGCCCTGAATGGCGTCGCCCGCCGAAAGGAGCAGCACCTCCGCCCCTGCGGCCTCATAATCCTTTTTTAACTGGGCCACGCCCGCCGTGCCAATGGAGCTGTCGCCCGCCATGTCGGCTCCGTGGGTGTCGTTGGTGTGGAGGATGACCAGCTTTCCCTCCATATTCGGAAGGTCTGCCGCCGCTGCCGCCACGCCCAGAGAGAGCGCCATAGCCGCCGCCAGGAACAGGGAAAGTGCTTTTTTGCATCGTTTCATGGGGCTGTCCACCTTTCTTTCTTGTATTGGGCCGTTTTTTGTAACTACTTGTAACTATTTTACCAGCCCCGTCCGCAAAATACAACCCCGAACCTGTAAAAATGATAAAAAACGACGGGAGCGCATCTGCGCTCCCGTCGTTTAGTCTTCCCAATCGAGGTCGTTGCTTACATCGGTCAGCAGAGGCTTTCCGTCCGCGTCCACCAAAACGCACATTCCGCCGCCGTTTCCGGTGTACTGAAACAAATAGTTGACGCCGGTCATGCTGTCCACGATGATTTTTGTCTCTGACGCAAGGCTGGACTGCTGGTAAGACACAAAAAAGCGCTTTTTCTTTGCCATTCAGCGCACCTGCCCTTCTCCGTAAATGATGTATTTGCAGGAGGTCAACTCGTTGATGCCCATGGGGCCGCGGGCGTGCATCTTCTGGGTGGAGATGCCGATTTCCGCACCCAGTCCAAATTCGCTGCCGTCGGTAAAGCGGGTCGACGCGTTGACATACACCGCCGCCGCATCCACCGCGTCCAAAAAATGCTGTGCGGTGAAATAATTGGTGGTGACGATGGCCTCCGAGTGGCCGCTGCCGTGGGCGGCGATATGCCCGATGGCTTCCTCCGCGCTGCCTACCACCTTCACCGCAAGGATATAATCGCCGTATTCCGTATCCCAGTCCTCTTCTGTTGCAGGGACGGCCTCCGGCAAAATGGCGCACGTCTCCGGACAGCCCCGCAGCTCTACATTGCTCTTTTTCAGCTCCGCCGCCGCCACGGGCAGGAAGCGCTCTGCCACCGTCCGGTGTACCAGCAGGGTCTCGGCAGCGTTGCACACCGATGGGCGGGAACACTTGGCGTTTTCAATGATAGCGGCGGCCATGGCAAGGTCGGCCTCCGCATCCACATAGACGTGGCAGTTGCCCACGCCGGTTTCGATGACCGGCACCTTGGCGTTCTCCACCACCGCCCGGATAAGGCCCGCGCCGCCGCGGGGAATGAGCACGTCCAAATAGCCCGTGAGGGTCATCAGCTCGTTGGCACTCTGGCGGGTGGTATCCTGTACCAGCGACACGCAGGCGCGGGGCAGGCCAACGCTCTCGACCGCGTCCTGCATCAAGGTGCACAGCACATTGTTGGAATGGAACGCCTCTTTTCCGCCCCGAAGGATAACCGCATTGCCCGCCTTCAGGCACAGGGTGGCGGCGTCCACCGTCACGTTGGGGCGCGCCTCATAGATGATGCCGATAACCCCAAGAGACACCCGCTTTTTGCCGATAATAAGCCCATTGGGGCGCTTCTCCATCTTCTCCACCACGCCGGTAGGGTCGGGGAACGCGGCCACTTGGCGCACTCCCTCCGCCATGTCGGCGATGCGTTTTTCCGTCAGGGTGAGGCGGTCAATAAGGGCTTCGCGCAAGCCGTTTTCCCGCCCTGCCGCTACGTCTAACCCGTTGGCCGCCAGAATATCCGCCTGCCGCGCCAGCAGGGCGGCGGCAATGGCCTCCAGCGCCGCGTTTTTCTGCTCTGTTCCAGCAGCGGACAGCACCCGTTCCGCCTCCTTGGCCGCTTTGCCCTGCAATTCCAATGCCGTCATAGCCGTATCCCCTTTCAATCCTGCAACGCTGTGAACCGCGTGCCGATGGAGTCCCCCGCCACAACGCTGTAAAGGTCGTCCATCCGCTCGCCGTTGGTGATGACCATGTCAATGCCCGCCTCCAAGCAGAGCTTGGCCGCGTCCAGCTTGGTGGTCATGCCGCCGGTGCCCATGGCCGTTCCCGCGCCCCCCGCCATGCCGTACACCTCCGGCGTCACCGCATGAACTGTGTCCAGCCGCTTGGCGTCTGGGTTTTTGTGGGGGTCTTTGTCATAGAGGCCGTCAATGTCGCTGAGCAAAATCAGCAAATCCGCCCCGCACAGCCGTGCCACAATGGCGCTCAAGGTGTCGTTATCGCCCAACACCTTGGCCTTGCCTGTCTCAATCTCCTCCGAGGAAACGGAGTCGTTCTCGTTCACCACGGGGATACAGCCAATTTCCAGCAGGGCCTCAAAGGTGGCGGCCAGATGCTCCGCCCGCGACCGGTGGTCTACGTCGTCCCCAGTGAGCAGTATCTGGCCCACCGTCTGGCTGTACTCCCCAAAAAACTTATCGTAAAGGTGCATCATCTCGCACTGGCCCACAGCGGCCACCGCCTGCTTGAAGCGAAGCTCTTTGGGGCGCTCCTTCAGGCCCAGCTTGCCCGCGCCGATGCCGATAGCGCCAGAGGACACCAGAACGATTTCATGTCCCATGCCCTTCAGGTCGCACAGCACCCGCGCCAGCCGGTCGATGCTGTGCAGCTTTAACGCGCCGTTTTCCCGCACCAGAGTGGAGGTTCCCACCTTGACTACAATGCGCTGTTTTTTTATTTTCACGCCGTTCCCTCCCTGGTATGCACAAATTGCAGTGGTGTTATATTGTACCACAAACATGCAAAAGGGGAAAGTAATTTCGCAAAAGAGTTTTTCTTCTTTTTTGAAGAAAAAGCTGCCGCTTTTTACCCCAAATTCGCCAAAATGATGTTGAAATTCACGGCATATTCCATTATACTAACATGACTGGATAGACCATTTTGAGGAGGCGGACATATGCTGAACATTGTGCTGGTAGAGCCGGAAATCCCTATGAATACCGGCAATATCGCCCGCACCTGTGCCGTCACCCGCGCCTGCCTGCATCTCGTCAAGCCGCTGGGGTTTGACATCTCCGACAAGGCGGTGAAGCGGGCAGGGCTGGACTACTGGCCCATGGTGGATTTGACCGTCTACGAAAACTTGGACGACTTCTTTTCCCGCAACCCCGCCCCAGACCTGTGGCTGGCCACAACCAAAGCCCCCCGCGCTTACGCGGAGGCAGAATTCCGTGACGGCTGTTACCTCATGTTCGGCAAGGAGACCGCGGGACTTCCCGAAGCCCTGCGGACACAGTGGTATGACCGCTGCATCCGCATCCCCATGCGGCAGGACGCCCGCAGTCTGAATTTAGCCAATTCCGTGGCCATACTGACCTATGAGGCTCTGCGGCAGCAGGGCTTCCCCGACCTGAGCGGCGCAGGAGAGATGTCCGCCGCCATCTGACGCACACCGCTCCGCCCACCGGGCGGCAAGAGGAAAGGAGCATACGAGATGAATTATCACAAGAAAACCGTCCGTGATGTGGACGTTTCCGGCAAGAAAGTCCTGCTGCGCTGTGATTTCAATGTTCCGCTGGACAAGGAGACAGGCGCAATCACCGACGAGAAGCGCATCGTCGCCTCCCTGCCCACCATCCAATACCTGCTGGAGCACGGCGCGGCCGTGATTGCCTGCTCCCATCTGGGCCGTCCCAAGGGGCAGGTCAAGCCGGAGCTTTCCCTCAAGCCGGTGGCCGAGCGTCTGGGGCAGCTTCTGAACGTGGATGCTCAGCTTGCCGCCGACGTGGCAGGCCCAGACGCTGCCGCCAAAGCGGCCGCCCTCCAAAGCGGGCAGGTGCTTCTGCTGGAAAACCTGCGTTTCCAGCCGGAGGAGGAGAAAAACGACCCCGAATTTGCCAAGACGCTGGCCTCCTTTGCCGACCTGTTTGTCTCCGACGCTTTCGGCACCGTGCACCGCGCCCACGCCTCCACCGCGGGGGTGGCGGCCTACCTGCCCGCCGTGGCCGGTCTGCTGGTGGAAAAGGAGCTGTCCTTCCTGGGCGGTGCGCTGGAGGAACCGAAGCGCCCCTTCGTGGCCATTTTGGGCGGCAGCAAGGTGTCCGACAAAATCGGCGTGCTGGAAAGCCTGCTGACCAAAGCGGACGCCATTCTCATCGGCGGCGGCATGTCCTACACCTTCACCAAGGCGCTGGGCGGCAAGATTGGCGCGTCCCTTCTGGAGGAAGACCGTCTGGACTTTGCCAAGAGTATCATGGAACAAGCCGAAACGCAAGGCGTGCAGCTTCTGCTTCCCACCGACTCGGTGTGCGCCCACGAATTTGCCGCAGACGCCGCGCCGGAGACCTTCCCTGCCAGTGAAATTCCAGAGGATATGATGGGCTTGGACATTGGCCCGGAGACGGCAAAACGCTATGCCGACGTCATTCAGGGTGCGGGCACCGTCATCTGGAACGGGCCGATGGGCGTGTTTGAGTTCCCCGCCTTTGCCAAAGGCACCGCCGCAGTGGCGGAGGCCATGGCGGCGTCAAACGCCGTCACCATCATCGGCGGCGGCGATTCGGCGGCGGCAGCCAATCAGCTTGGGTTTGCCGACAGAATGACCCATATCTCCACGGGCGGCGGCGCGTCCCTTGAGTTTTTAGAGGGCAAGGCGCTGCCCGGCGTCGCCTGCCTGCTTGACAAATAAAGGAGGAACCATCACGTTATGAACCGTCGTTACCGCAAGACTATCATCGCCGGCAACTGGAAGATGAACAAGACCCTCAGCGAAACCCGCGCCTTTGCCGACGCTTTCAAAGCCATTTTGCCCAAAGTCAAGACCTGCGACGTGGTGCTGTGCGTGCCCTCCGTCAACTTGCAGGGCGCTATCCGCGCCTTCAAGGACTGCCGGGTATCCGTCGGCGCGCAGAACGTCCATTATGAAGCATCCGGGGCCTACACCGGCGAGGTGTCCCCCGCCATGCTCAGCGATTTGGGCGTGAAATACGTCATCATCGGCCACAGCGAGCGCCGCCAGTATTACAACGAGACAGATTTCACCGTCAACAAAAAAGTCCACGCCGCGCTGGCCGCGGGCCTGCGGCCCATCGTCTGCGTGGGCGAGAGTCTGGAACAGCGGGAGCTGGGCGTAACGATGGAACTGGTTGAATATCAGGTCAAGGCCGCCCTTTCCGGCGTCACAGCGGAAAACGTCCGCCGGGTCACCGTGGCCTATGAGCCGCTGTGGGCCATCGGCACCGGAAAAACCGCCACGGCGGAGCAGGCGGGCGAGGTATGCTCCCATATCCGTGCTGTCATCCGCGGGCTGTACGGCGCGCGGGTGGCCCGAAGCATCACCATTCAGTACGGCGGCAGCATGAACGGCAGCAACGCCGCGGAGCTGCTGGCCCAGCCCGACATCGACGGCGGCTTGATTGGCGGAGCCTCCCTTGACCCGGAAAAGCTCCTGCCCATCATTGAGGCCGCGGGACAGGAGCAGACATGAAGACCCCTACCACACTTGTGATTTTGGACGGCTACGGCCTCTCCGCGCAAAGGGAGGGCAACGCCGTCGCGGCCGCCTCCACTCCGGTGCTGGACCACATTTTCGCCAACTCCGCCTGCTGTCAGCTCTCCGCCTCCGGTTTGGACGTAGGGCTGCCGGAAGGACAGATGGGCAACAGCGAGGTGGGCCACACCAACATCGGCGCGGGAAGGGTGGTCTTTCAGGACCTGCCCCGCATCTCCCACGCCATTGAGGACGGCTCCTTCTTTGAAAATGAAGCCTACCGCGCCACCATGCTGGCGGCCAAGGAGGGCGGCGGTGCGCTCCACCTGATGGGACTGCTCTCCGACGGCGGCGTTCACTCCCATATCACCCACCTTTACGCCCTGCTGGATATGGCGGGCAGACTGGGGCTGGAACGGGTCTATGTCCATGTCTTTTTGGACGGGAGGGACGTACCTCCCACCTCCGGCAAGGAGTTTGTGACGGACTGCGTCAATACCTGCAAGTCGCTGGGCGTGGGGCAGCTTGCCACGGTGATGGGCCGCTATTACGCCATGGACCGCGACAACCGCTGGGAGCGTGTGGAGAAAGCCTACAACGCCATGGTGTGCGGCAGCGCCCCCTTTGAGGACGACCCCGCCGCCGCGGTAGCCCTCTCCTATGAACGGGGCGTTACCGACGAGTTCATGGAACCTGTGGTGTGCTGTCAGGGCGGCGAAATCACCGCCGGAGACAGCGTTATTTTCTTCAACTTCCGGCCTGACCGGGCGCGGCAACTCACCCGCGCGTTTACTGACCCGGACTTCTCCGGCTTTCACCGCACCGCTGGGTTCTTCCCCCTGCACTTTGTCTGCACCACGGAGTATGACGCCACCCTCTCCAATGTAACGGTGGCCTTCCCCCATCAGGAGCTGCCCAACGTCTTTGGAGCGTACCTCAGTTCTTTGGGGCTGACCCAGCTTCGCATCGCAGAGACGGAAAAATACGCCCATGTCACCTTTTTCTTCAACGGCGGGCAGGAAAAAGTCTTTCCGGGGGAAGACCGCTGCCTCATCCCCTCCCCCAAGGTCGCCACTTACGACCTTCAGCCGGAGATGAGCGCCTTCGCCGTGGCGGAGGAGGCCGGAAAGCGCATCCGCTCCGGGGCCTATGACGTGGTCATCCTTAACTTCGCCAACTGCGATATGGTGGGCCACACCGGAAACTTCGATGCGGCGGTTCAGGCTGTGGAGGCGGTGGACGCCTGCGTGGGCAAGGTGGTGGAGGCAACCGCCGACATGGGCGGCATCACCCTTATCACCGCTGACCACGGCAACGCGGAGCAGATGCTTCTGCCGGACGGCTCCCCCTGCACCGCCCACACCACAAATCCGGTACCCTTCGCCATCGTCGGCGCGCGGCTCTCCCTCCGCGTCGGAAGGCTGTGCGACATCGCGCCCACCATGCTGGACTTGATGGGCCTGCAAAAGCCGCCCGAAATGGACGGCGAAACGCTGATTATCAGTTAACGTCTTTTACAAACACAGAAAGGGGCAAGGCAAAATGAAGCAGTTTATTGAAATCGTTGATGTACTGGCGCGGGAAATCCTCGATTCCCGCGGCAATCCCACCGTGGAGGTGGAGGTCACGCTGGACGACGGCGCCATGGGCCGCGCGGCGGTGCCCTCCGGCGCCTCCACCGGAATTTTTGAGGCCTGCGAGCTGCGGGACGGCGACAAGAGCCGCTATCTGGGTAAGGGCGTAGAGAAGGCCGTCCTCAACGTCAACACCGAAATCGCGGAGGAGCTTATCGGCTCCAACGTGCTCGACCAGACGGCCATCGACCAGCTGCTCATCGACTTGGACGGCACCCCCAACAAGGCCCGGCTGGGCGCGAACGCCATTCTCGGCGTATCGCTGGCCTGCGCCAAAGCGGCGGCCGAAAGCCTTGGTATGCCCCTTTATAACTACATCGGCGGCGTCAATGCCAAGACCCTGCCCGTTCCCATGATGAACATCCTCAACGGCGGCGCTCACGCCACCAACAATGTGGACATTCAGGAATTTATGATTATGCCGGTGGGCGCTCCCTGCTTCAAAGAGGGTCTGCGGATGTGCGCCGAGGTCTTCCACGCCCTCAAAAGCGTCCTGAAGGAGAACGGCACCCCCGCCGCCGGCGTAGGCGACGAGGGCGGCTATGCGCCCAACCTCCAGCAGGACGAGGATGCTTTGAAGGTCATTGTTCAGGCCATCGAAGCCGCGGGTTACAAGCCCGGCGATGACTTCATGATTGCCATCGACGCCGCTTCCTCCGAATGGTACAACGAGGAGACCGGCTGCTATGACCTGCCCAAGGCTGGTAAAACCATGACCAAGCAGGAGCTTGTGGATATGTGGAGCCGCTTCGCCGCCGCCTATCCCATCATCTCTTTGGAGGACGGCATGGGTGAGACAGACTGGGAGGGCTGGGCCATGCTAACCGAAGCCATCGGCAAGACCGTCCAGCTTGTGGGCGACGACCTGTTCGTCACCAATGTGGAGCGCCTCAAGCAAGGCATCGACCAAAAGGTGGGCAACGCCATTCTCATCAAGGTCAACCAAATCGGCACTCTGACCGAAACGCTGGACGCCATTCAGATGGCCAACCGCGCCGGTTACACCGCCATCGTCTCCCACCGTTCCGGCGAGACGGAGGACGCCACCATCTCCGACATTGCCGTGGCGACCAACGCAGGGCAAATCAAGACAGGCGCGCCCTCCCGTACCGACCGGGTGGCCAAATACAACCAGCTGTTGCGCATTGAGGAGGAACTGGACTCCGTGGCGCAGTACCCCGGCAAGGACGCATTCTTCAACCTGAAATAAACACAGCACAAAACCCCACCCGTGCCTTTGGCGCGGGTGGGGTTTTTCTTTTCTCCGGCGTCAAGAAGCAGGCGTCGGCTCTGTGTCATTATAACCGGGCACCACCAGAATGTGCATATCGTCCAGCGTTCTCGCCTCTACATAGGGGTTCAAGGTCTGGTTGACAATGGCAAGGGTCTGGTTGGGATAAAGGCCGTGGTAATAGCGGTTGTTCAAATAATGGGTGTCCGAATTGCCCGGAAGGGTCGTCATGCTGACGCCGGTATTGGTATCCAACTGGAGCGCCTGGGTGGCAAACCACACCATATCCTGCACGGACAGGTTCGTCTTGACATACTGGGCAAAAATGTCGATAAACGCGCTGATTTTGGGGACGCTCCCCAGCGAAAGCACCTTTTTGGCAACCGCCATCACCAAATTCCGCTGGGTCTCCGCCCGGCCCAGGTCGCTGTAACCCACGCCCGCATTGTTCTTACGGAAGCGCACCACCTTCAGCGCGTCTGTGCCGTTCAGATGCTGCATACCCGACCGGAAGTCAATCACCAAATTGTCCGTTGGGTCGATGTAGTGCATATCCACCGGAACGTTAAAGTCCACGCCGCCCACCTCGTCCACAATGGCGACAAAGGCACGCACATCAATGGAGATATAGTAGTCAATGGGAATGCCCAGCAGCCGGGACGCCTCGTCCTTCACCTGCTCCACACCGCCTGCGCCGTAAGCCGCGTTGATTTTCTTCACCCTGCGCTCTACGTCCACCAGGGTATCGCGGGGAATGGAAACCACGCCCACCTTTTGCTGAACCGTATCATAGGTAGCGACCATGATGGTATCGGAATTAGCTCCCGTTTTATCCACGCCTATCAGCAGGAAGGTGTAGCACCGTTCCCGCCGCTGGGTATGAGTCGCCACCGGCTGGGTGACCGTGCCGCCCGTATCTGTAGGAGCGGGCGGGTCGTCCTCCGCCACGGCTGGGGCCGGAACGAGCACCTGAAAAGCGATATACAGCCCCACAATGACGGCGGCAAGCACCACAACGCCGCGGTAAAGCGTGCGCAGGGGACTGCGTTTTTTCTTCTTTTTCTTGCGCAGCGCAGGCCTGCGCTGAGGCGCCGGAGCCTCCCGTCTTCCCGCCATGGGGCATCCCTCCCGGTGTTATGTCAACGTCCCTCATTATACCCAATCCGACACTGTTCGGCAAGCCCCTTTTTTCCAATTTACAAAAACTTTATTTTTTATCCAGCGGCAGCGCGCAGAACGCCTCGTCCAGCCGTTCCTTCCCGCCAAACAGGTTGTTATACTGCACCTGCCGGTACGCTTCAATCAGCGCGGTGTAAGCGTTGGTCTCCAAGTGACTGTAAGCGTTTCCTTCCCCATCCGTATAGCCCACAAAGGTGACGGCCTTCAAGGTCCGTTCTAACGACTGAAGAAACTGTCCGTATCGGCTTGCCTCCACCCCCGCATACCGCAGCAGGCGCTGGCCAAGGAAGTTCAGGCAGGTGTTCGCTCCGTCCTCCTCCGGCAGGTCATAGTTGGCCCAGATGACATAGGGCACCTGAAAACGGCCCATATACTGCTCCATGGTCATGCCGTCCTGTGTGACACCGTAGGCCTTATCCAAAAATTCCTGCTCCACCGATGGCTGATGGTCGCCAAACATCAAAATGATGGTCGGCTCCTCCTGAGCGGAAAAGTATTCCACCAGCGTCCGGAATGCCTCGTCTGTCTTATTGCACAGGGTCAGGTATTGCTCCGCCAGCGGATAGCGGCCCGGCGCATCTGTGAGGGTCACTTCGGTGGGATAACCGGCCACGGCGTAGCCGCCGTGGTTCTGGATGGTGACGTTAAAGAGGAACAGGCGCTCCCCCGGCGCTTTGTGCTCAAACTCATAAATAACCTGCTCAAAATCGGCCTTGTCGCTGACATAGCCGTGCTCCATGGCGGCGGGCACATCCATGTCCTCGCCGCACTTATAGTCGTCAAAGCCCAGCCGGGGATAGGCGGTGTTTCGCTGCCACGAGGTGTATTCCCCCGGATGGAATGCCAGCGTGCGGTAGCCGTTCTCCCGCAGGAGAGAGGCCATAGAATCGCTTTCGCTGAGGATGTACTGCTGGTAGGGAATGCTCCCCGACGGCAGAAAGGCCATGGAGTTACCGGTGAGAAACTCAAACTCGCTGGCGCTGGTACCCGCTCCAAACACCGACGTGTAGGCATGGCCCCGAATGGCGTTGTCCAAAGAGCCGATGTAATCGGTTACACTTTCGGACAGGGTTATGTTGCCATAGTGCTCAAAATCGGCCCATGACTCGTTCATAATGGCGATGATGTTGGGCTTCTCCCCCGCCCTAAGGCCGACTTGGGCTGCGGGAAGCGGCTCCACCGCGGACAGAATGCGTTCCACCCCCTCCAGGCTGTCGTCCTCCGGCTTCTCTACCTCTAAAAATTCGGTGTTGCGCAAAAAGGAGGCAAGCGCGCCGCTGGTGCGATAGGCTCCCGCCGGATTCCACACGTCGGTTTTCACGCCAAACTTCTCCAGCAGGCCAGGCCGTGCAATCAGGAGCACGCCTATCAGCCCCAGGGCCAGACAGACAATGCGGGCGGCCTTCCCCTTTGCCAGAGAGCGCAGCGGCTCCTTTCCGCCTGTCCGGTGGAACGCATACCACAGCGCCGCCATAAGAACGATGGCCGCAATCATCTGCCATGTGGGCGTCAAAGTATAGCTGCCCAGCACATCTCCCGCCGTACTCAGTGCGGTGAAGTCCCACGGCAGGATGGGGGTTCCCCGAAAGGTGATAACAAAGCTGTTGGCCGCCCCCCAAGAGGCCGCAATCACATGGGTAGCAAAGCAACACTTGGCATAGCTGCCCGTCGCGGCGCACAGCAGGTAATAAAGCGCCCCAAAGCACAGGGCGTTGGCCAGCACAATACCGGGCGCAAGCCTCCACGGCGCAACTCCCAGCACAAACTGCATGAGATAAGCAGCGGTCACCGGCGGCAGCAGGAGCAGCAACGCCCGCCGCACCTTTGGAAGCATTTTATGTCCGCCACGACGGATTGAAGCCTCCTGTTGTGCAGAAGAGGCGGCGGTTTCGGTCGCATTCACGGGAAACACCTCATTTCCTGTTTGCTTGCAAATGGGAATTATAGGCCATTCCCCCGTCAAAGTCAAAGCGCTTCATGGAAACTTCATCATTCCCTAAAAAAGAAACAAGACCGCCGCCCCGCCGGGCCGCGGTCTTGTCCGTTTCTCTTACGCCTCTTGACGGCTGCGGAAGTCCTGCATCCCCCGCTCGTCCTCCATGCGCTTTTCCTCAATGGCGCGCTCCACCAGCATATCCTTTACCTTCATCAGGCGGGTGGTGGCGGCGCGCTCGTTCTCGTCCAGCTTCATGGAGATGTAGCGGATGCTCTCCTCCATCTGCGGAATCATCATATACTCCAGCGCGTTGACCCGGCGGCGGGTCTTTTCAATCTCCTCCGCCAGCAGCTGGGAGGTCTTTTCAATCTGAGCCAGCTTCAGCATATCCACAAACACCGACTGGAGGGCGTCTACCGCGTCGTCCAGCTCGCCAGAGGTGGTAGCGAACCCGTAGGGATACACCTCGGCCGCGCCGTCCCGACGAGTCTTAAAGTCGTACAGCGGCACGTCCACCGACATGATGTTCTGGAAGGACATGGTCAACTCCACCGCCTGCTTGGGGTAGAGGAGCGCCTGCTCCAGCATCTCCGGAGACATGACGGCGGAGGCCACGGTAAAGGAACCGTGGGCGCGCATGAGGGCATCCTCCACCTTCTGGCGCAGGGCGCGGTTCTCCCGCACCACGTCCAGAAACTGCTTCATCAGCTCATCCCGCTTATCCTTCAGCAGCTTGTGGCCGCGCTTGGCAGTTTTCAGGCGGTTTTTGAGGCGGGTCAGCTCCATGCGGGTAGGGTTTACATTGATGGAAGCCATCTCACGCCCCCCTTACTCTGCGTCCTTTTTGGGCAAATACTTTTCAATAAACTCCGGCTTGATGCGCTTCAGTTCGCCCACCGGTAATAGGGAAAGCAGCTCCCAGCCCAAGTCCAGTGTTTCGATGATGGAACGGTTTTCGTCCGAACCCTGATTGACATAGCGCTTCTCGAATTCATCTGCGAATTTGGCATACATCAGGTCGGTGGGGCTGAGGGCGGCCTCGCCCAGAATGGACATCAGTTCCTTGGTCTCCTTGCCGGTGGCATAGGCGGCAAAAAGCTGGTTCATGGTACCGGAATGGTCCTCGCGGGTCTTTCCCTCGCCGATGCCCTTGTCCTTCAGTCGGGACAGGGACGGCAGCACGTCCACCGGCGGGTTGATGCCCTTACGGTACAGCTCGCGGGACAGGATAATCTGTCCCTCGGTAATATAGCCGGTCAGGTCGGGGATGGGGTGGGTCTTGTCGTCCTCCGGCATGGTCAAAATGGGAATCATGGTGATGGAGCCGGACTGTCCCAGACGGCGGCCCGCCCGCTCGTACATGGTGGCCAGGTCGGTGTACAGGTAACCGGGATAGCCTCGGCGGCCGGGCACTTCCTGTTTAGCGGCGGAGACCTCACGCAGCGCCTCGGCGTAGTTGGTGATGTCGGTGAGGATAACCAGGACGTGCATCCCCTTCTCAAAGGCCAGGTACTCGGCGGCGGTCAGGGCCATACGGGGGGTGGCGATACGCTCGACGGCGGGGTCGTTGGCCAGG
>JAAWDI010000001.1 GCA_022793685.1 Oscillospiraceae bacterium | reverse complement strand
GCCAATAGCGGCGCAGGTCCATTTCGCGTTGTTCATTTCCCGCTTGATAGCGCCCATAGCCGCGAAGCAGGGGGCGCACAGCAGGTTGAAAATCATGAAGCTGTAAGCGGTAACGCCGGTGAAGGCAAGGCCGATTTCAGCGGTCAGGTTGCCCGGATAAAGCACGCCCAGCGTACCCACCACCTCCTCCTTGGCAATTAAGCCAGTGAGAACGGCCACCGCGCCCTGCCAGCTGCCG
Source organism: Oscillospiraceae bacterium (assembly GCA_022793685.1). Taxonomy (GTDB): domain Bacteria; phylum Bacillota; class Clostridia; order Oscillospirales; family Oscillospiraceae; genus CAKUEI01. The sequence continues at coordinate 24,547 of JAAWDI010000001.1, read as the reverse complement.
AAGCCCAGCGGCGCGAACACCACGGCGATGACGCTGCCCACAGCGGCCAGCAGGGAGTCGTTGTTGTCCGCCACCATGCCCAGCGCGCCGTTCACCACACCGAAGCTCTGAAGGAACCACAGCACGATGGAACTGAGCAAAATGACCGTGCCCGCACGCTTGATGAAGCTCCAGCCCCGCTCCCACATGGCACGTAGGACGCCGCCCACCGAGGGCGCGTGATAAGCAGGCAGCTCCATGACGAATGGAGCAGGCTCCCCGGCAAAGGCCTTGAATTTTTTCAGCAAAATGCCGGAGGTGACCACGGCGGCAATGCCGATGAAGAACGCGGACACAGCCACAAGGGCGCTCCCGCCGAACAAAGCGCCTGCAAACAGGGCGATGATAGGCATCTTGGCCCCGCAGGGGATGAAGCCGGTGGTCATGATGGTCATTTTCCGGTCTCGGTCCTGCTCAATGGTGCGGGAAGCCATGATGCCAGGCACGCCGCAGCCGGTGGCAATCAGCATGGGGATGAAGGACTTTCCACTCAGGCCGAAGCGGCGGAAAATACGGTCCATGATGAAGGCCACTCGGGACATATAGCCCACGTCCTCCAAAATGGCCAGCAGCAGGAACAGTACCAGCATCTGGGGCACAAAGCCCAGCACCGCGCCCACGCCGCCGATGATGCCGTCCAGCACCAGGGAGGACACCACCTCGTTGCAGCCGGCGCTTCCCAGCGCGTTCCCCACCAGCACAGGGATTCCGGGCACCCACGTGCCGTAGGCCGACGGGTCAGGCTCTTCCACCAGCAGAGCTTCGGCATAGGCCTCCTCATTAACGGGAATCGCTTCTGTTTCACCGCTCTCGTCATCGTAAGCATAGGCTTCCGTTTCCCCTGCTTCATAGGCCTCAATGATGAGAGATGCCTCCTCAAAAGCACCGGATGCCTCTTCCCACGCCTCGGTATCGGCGGTAAAGGGGACGAACCAGCCTTCGCCAAACAGTCCGTCGTTGGCCCAGTCGGTGCCTTTTGTGCCGACGGAGAAGGAGAAGCTGCCCATGGCGATGGCATACACCAAAAACATGACCGCCGCAAAGATGGGCAGAGCCAGCACACGGTTGGTCACCACCCGGTCAATTCTATCTGAGGTGGACAGGCCGGTGCGGCGCTTTTTCACACAGTCGGCCACCGCCGAGGCGATGAATCCGTAGCGCTCGTTGGTGATGATGCTCTCGCTGTCGTCGTCCTGCTCCGCTTCCAGCGCGGCAGTGACGGTCTCTATTTCCCGGCGGGCGTCCGCGGACAGCTCCACCGTCTCCAGCACCTTTTCGTCCCGCTCCAGCAGCTTGACGCTGAACCACCGCTCGCTCCCCTGCGGAATGGCGGGGCCTGCGGCGGCGGCAATCTGGGCAAGGGCGGCTTCCACACCGGCGGAGAATTTCTCCCGTCCCTCCACCGCTTTGCCCGTTTTGGCTGCCTCAGCGGCGCGGGTCATCAGCTCTGAAAGGCCGTCCCCCTTGAGGGCGGAGACCTCCACCACCTCGCAGCCCAACCGCTTGGCCAGCTTGGCGGAGTCAATCTTGTCGCCCTTTTTGCGCACGACGTCCATCATGTTCAGGGCCACCACCACCGGAATACCCAACTCCATAAGCTGGGTGGTCAGATAGAGGTTGCGCTCGATGTTGGTGGCGTCCACCAGATTGACGATGGCGTCCGGGCGCTCCTCAATCAGATAGGAGCGGGCCACCACCTCCTCCAGCGTATAGGGCGACAGGGAATAGATGCCCGGCAGGTCGGTCACCGTCACCGACTTATCACTTTTCCATTTGCCCTCTTTCTTCTCCACCGTCACGCCGGGCCAGTTGCCCACCCGCTGGTTAGAGCCTGTCAAAGCATTGAACAGGGTCGTTTTCCCGCAGTTTGGGTTTCCGGCCAAGGCCAGTTTGATTTCCATGCTGTTTCCTCCCTTCGGTTAGCTAACGCTAACCTTCGTGCAAATGAAATGCGCCCCGCGGCGCTTATGCTCACTCAATCTCAATGCTTTGCGCGTCTCCCCGCCGGATGGACAGCTCATACCCCCGAACGGTGACCTCCACTGGGTCGCCCAGAGGGGCTACCTTCCGAATGTATAGCTCCGTTCCCTTGGTGACGCCCATATCCATGATGCGGCGACGCAGCGCACCCTCCCCGTGAATTTTCAAGATACGCACCGTCTCGCCGGGGCGCGCCTCTTTCAGTGTTTTCAATGTCGTTCCCTCCTTGCTCATATCAAGATTCGGTTTGCCATGCTGCTGCTGATGGCCACCCGCGTGTCCTTCACGTTGACAATCAGGTTCCCGCCGCTCTGACTGATGACGGTGACCTTACCGCCCTCCACAAAACCGAGGCTCTCCAAAAAGCGGCGCACCTCGTCCTTCCCCTTTATCTGCCTGACCGTGTTCTCTGTTCCGGCTCCTGCCAGCGTTAACGGCATGATGACGCTCACCCTTCCTTTCTCTTCCGCCACTCAGTTAGTAAAAGCTAACCGAGCGGGCGTTTAAAAAGTTAGCTTTCGCTAACTCCATTTGTGGGCATAGTCTACCAGCCGCAGACGGAAATGTCAACCCCTTCCTGAAAAAATTTTCAAAAAGCCGGTTGTCGAATTTTCAGCCTTGGACACGGCCATTTCTTGTGGATTTTTCGCCTTGCCTATTTTCCATACAGTGCTATAATATCGGGCGGGTCATTTTTGGACCCGGTGCAGTACCTCACAACTTTGCATGTAAGGAAGGGTTCTCATGGAAACGCTCCTCACCGTCGCCTTTGCGCTTTTTGCCGGATTGATTCTCACCCGCGCAGTCAAGCGTTGGCGCTTGCCCGCCGTCACCGCTTACCTGATAGCGGGCGTTCTCATTGGCCCGAATATCCTGGGCCGGCTTGACATTCCGGGCATTGGCTTCCCCTCCTTTTCCGCTGTGGGGCAGTTCAGCCTCATCTGCGACGTGGCTCTGGGCTTTATCGCCTTCTCCATCGGCAACGAGTTCCGCCTGTCCGAGCTGAAGCAGACTGGAAAGCAGGCCGCGGTCGTCGGCGTTTTTCAGGCGCTGACCGCCACATTTTTGGTGGATATTGTGCTGGTTTTGCTCCATCAGGTGCTGGGCGACCGTCTTCCGGTGTCCACCTGCATCGTGCTGGGGGCCATTGCCACCGCCACCGCGCCCGCCGCCACCATGATGGTGGTCAACCAGTATAAAGCCAAGGGGCCGCTGACCGACCTGCTCCTGCCTGTGGTCGCGTTGGACGATGCTGTTGGGCTGGTGGTATTCGCCATCTCCTTTGGCGTGGCAAAAACCATGCTCTCCGGCTCCTTTAATCTACTCTCCGTCATCCTCAATCCCCTGTTGGAGATTGTCTGCTCCCTGGCGCTGGGCGCTGTTCTGGGCGGCGCTTTTTCTCTGGTGGAAAAGATGTTCCATTCCAACTCCAAGCGCCTCAGCTTGGCCGTCACCTTTGTCATTCTGGCTGTGGCCCTCTCCAAGGTGGAGATACCGCTGGGCGGCGGCGTGTCGGTTTGCTTCTCCTCCCTTTTGGTCTGCATGATGGTGGGCACCGTTTTCTGCAACGTCTGCGATTTTTCGGAAGAAATCATGTTCAAAACCGAACGCTGGACCGCCCCCCTGTATGTGCTGTTCTTCGTCCTCTCCGGCGCGGAGCTTGATTTGAGGGTGTTCAGTCAGTTGGCGGTGGTGGGAATTGGCGTTGCTTACATTCTTTCCCGCTCCGCGGGCAAAATCATAGGCGCGTCGTGCAGTTCCCGACTGATGAAATGCCCGCCCAGCACCTGCAAATATCTGGGCATCACCCTGCTGCCTCAGGCCGGCGTTGCGTTGGGTATGTCGGTCACCGTGGCCGCTGAAATGGGCGCGGAGGGCGCTATCATCCGCGACATCGTCCTTTTCTCCGTCCTGATTTACGAGCTTATCGGGCCTGTCCTGACCAAGATTGCCCTCACCAAGGCGGGCGACATCCAGCCCAAGCCGAAGGAGCGGGACATGGCGCGGGTCAACGCCCGTTAATTGCGCCTTTGGGCAACAAATAAAGAGCAGACCGCACGGCTGTGCGGTCTGCTCTTTATTTGTTGCTCTTTCCTGTTCCAGCACTTTCATCTATCAAGTCATTTCGGGAAGTATTCTTCAATGGGAGTGTTGAAATATGTGTCGCCCACAGGGCTTTCATCAGCAAGGACGGAAATCGTGCTGAAATCGAGCGCGCCGTTTTCATCCACCGCGGCCGTGGCCTGGAGAAAATAGTTGACCTCTTGCTCGACGCCCTCGTCCGTCCCAATATCCCAGCCCTTGCCAAGGAAGTACATGGTCCAGAGGAAGGTTGCCGTGACCTCATCCCCATCCGCTGTTTCTGTATAGTCGCTTATCTTGTAGTGCAAGCCGTCATAATAGGGGGAATACGCCTCGCTGAACAGGCCTGACAAATAGGAAAACAGCTGTTCCTCCGTACTCATGCCCGTCAGATTGCCGCTCCTGTCTGCGGGGTCGTTCTCCGGCCGGTTCACATTGCCGGAGTTGTCAACAATCGTCCACGCTTCGCTGTCCACGTCCTGTATCACATAAAAGTACATGGTCACCTCGCCGTCGCTCCTTGTGGTCTGCGTGCGGTCGTACTCGGCGTAATAGACGGCTTTCACGGCAAAGAAATGCTCGGCCAAATACTCGGCGCTCCACCCGCGCCGCTCTGCAATATAGCTTTCGAGGAACCACTCGGTCATGCGCTCGGTTTCCGCCTCGTCGATTTCAACGCTCTGGACTTCAATTTTCAGCACATAGTCCTTACCCGCCTGATTTTCCAGCGCGGAGCGCACCGTTTCAACCGGGTCGTTTGACGGTTTTTGTATCCACAGGTCGCCGTGTATGAGCGCGACGGCCATAGCCGAACCAATCAGCAAAACCGCCATGATTGCAGCCACAAGGGGAAACTGCCAGCGCTTTGCGTGAGAAACCGCTGCTTTTCCCCCTCGATTGGCTACAAGCGTTTTCGCCCCTTGTATCATGTCGTCGTCAAGCGCGCCAAGGACTTCAAAGAAATCTTCTTTTCTCATACCTCAAAGCCCCTTTCCGTTAAGTATGCTTTCAGTTGTTTTCTTGTCCGTTCCAGCGTTTTTGATACGGTCCCCGGCAGCATTCTGCAATCCTTTGCGATTTCTGCCACGGGGTCCGCATACCAATAGCGGCGTACAAATAGATTCCGCTTGCTTGCCGGAAGGCTTCTTACAAATGAGCAGACGGCCCCTTCCAATTCCTTGCGGTCAATGGTTTGCTCCACACTGTCATCGCCTGATACACAGTCGGCCAGTTCATCCAAAACAAGCGTGATTTCTCCGCCGCCCCGCTTTTGGGTATGGCTGCTTTTATACCTGTTAAAGGACAAATTCCGCGTAATTTTACCGAGGAAGGTCGCCAACCGCTCCGGCCAGTGCGTCGGCATTGCATTCCATGCGTTCAAATAAGCGTCATTGACACATTCCTCCGCATCTTCCTCGCTGCCCAATATATTCCTTGCGATGGTCTTGCAGTAATGGCCGTATTTATCGGACGTTGCCTGAATGGCTTGGTCATTTCTATCCCAATACAGTTGGATGATGCTGTTATCGTCCATGTAAATCCTCCTTTCACCTATCTACACAACTTTCAGGTGAAAATCTGACTCCATTAAACCTTTTTATTATATTTTTTTACTTGGACAGCAACAGAAAAGAGACTGTCCACCAATGGTGAGCAGCCTCTTTCTGCGGCACGATTTCCATAAAATCAACAAGGGGGCGTTTTGCGCCCTTCGGTTTGTAAAGCTCGCTACGTTCCAAGCTCCCCTGCGTCGCCTCCGCGAGCGCTTCGATTGACAAAGCGCCAGAAGGCTGCGGCGGGCGCTGACAGTTCCTCTCCCTTGCGGCGGATGAGGCACGGCTGCCAATCAATGGCATGGTCGTCAATGGGAATGGCCACCGCATCCGGGCGGTGCATATCGCGGCAGACAAAGTCCACGCTGATTGCAGGGTCGCTGCCCGGAGACAGCAATTTATACAGCATGGATGCCTCTCCGGCTTTGATGGAAAAATCCGGCTCAAAGCCCAGCTCACGGCACCGGGCCACGACGTTGTGATACATCTTGAAGGACTCGTTCATCACCATCAGCGGCATACCCTTGAAATCCCGCAACGCAACCTGCTTCCGCCGGGCCATGGGGTGGCTTTCATGCACCACCAGACACATAGCGGACGGTTGAAGCGGCCGCACGTCAAAGGACTTTGCATCCACCGGCGCAATGGCAAAGCCAAGCTCCGCCTGCCCCTCCATCACGGCCTCCTCACACAGCAAATCCGGGTATTCTCCCATCGTGACCCGAAAGGTCGGATTTTTCGCTTGGAAGTCCCGAATCATCTGGCCCGCAAACTCTCCCATGACGCCGTAGGCACATGCCACCTCAACCGTTGTCTTGCGGCGGCGCAGTTCTTCAAAATGTCCCTCGCAAGCCACCACAGCGGCCACAATTTCCTTGGCCTTTGGCAGGAGGTACTCCCCCTGCTCCGTCAGCTCCACACCGGCCGCCGTACGCTTCAGCAAAGTGCAGGACAACTCTTTTTCCAGCCGCAGCACCGCCATGGAAAGCCCTTGCTGCGAGATAAAGAGCTTTTCCGCCGCGGCGGAAAAGCTGCCCGCATCGCACACGGCAATAAAGTATTTGAGTTGGCGGACGTCCACAAGACCAGCTCCCCTGCGTGAAACGCAAAAAATCAAGGGTAGTATATCACAAAAAATTGTCGGTTGTAAAGAAATCCTTACTTTTCTTTTTCCCCCATGGCCTTTATAATGAAGCTGAAGTATCGCTTCCATGGATGAAAGGAGTTTTCGGAAATGTCGGAAGTCAAAGAGCGCTATCCACACGTATTCTCCCCCCTCAAGGTAGGCAATCTGACCTTGAAAAACCGTATCCAGTGGTCGCCCATGGTGTCCGCCCTCTCCACCGCTTACGGTGAGGTGACCCCCGATTACATCAACTTCATCGCCATGCAGGCCCGTTCCGGTGTCGGTCTTGTCACCATCGGCGCCACCGCCGTGGACGAGGAGAACGGCCAGGACTACCCCGGCGAGCTGCTCATCACCCGCGACGAGTGCATCGGCGGCCTGTATAAGATTACCGACGCCGCCCACCGTTACGGCGCGAAAATCTCCGTGGAGATGTGCCATGCCGGCCGCGGTGCCGACGGCACCATCGCCAAGACCCCTTACGCCATTGCCCCCACCGCCATGGCTATCCCCTACCGCATGAAGTACGTCAAGGCCATGGACCAGGGCGACATCGACCGGGTCATTGAGGCCTATGCCGACTGTGCCGCCCGCCTGTACAAGGCTGGGTTCGATATGTGCATGATTCACGCCGCCCACGGCAACCTGCTCTCCCAGTTCCTCTCCCCCGCCACCAACCACCGCGAGGACGACTACGGCGGAACGCCGGAAAACCGCTGGCGCTTCCTGCTGGAGGTGCTGAAGGCCGTCCGTGACCGGGTGGGCAACAAGATGGCGGTGGAAATGCGCATCTCCGCCGATGAAATTATGCCGGAGGGGATGCGTCTGGAGGATACGCTGGCCTTCCTGAAGGTGGCCCAGCAGCACATCGACCTCATCCACATCTCCAAGGGCCTCATCGTGGACAAGAAGTATTCCTTCCACACCATTCCGCCCTACTACCATCCCTACTGCCACAACGTCCACTATGCGGAGGCCGCCAAGAAGGTGCTGGACATCCCCGTCACCACCGTCGGCTCCATCAAGAATTTGGACATGGCGGAGGAGATTCTCGCCAAGGGGCAGGCCGATGTGGTGGCCATGGGCCGCGCCCTGCTCACCGACCCCGATATGCTGAAAAAGTCCCGCGCAGGCAAGCCGGAGGCCGTGCGTCCCTGCCTGCGCTGCCTCCAAATGTGCGACAAAAACGTGGACGACGGCAAACCCGTCCGCTGCTCCGTCAACCCCCGCGTGGGTCACGAAGGGCAGTATTCCTTCCTCCAGCCCGCCGTCCACAAGAAGAAGGCCGTTGTGGTGGGCGGCGGCGCCGCCGGCATGATGGCGGCCCAGACCCTCGCCGAGCGCGGTCACGACGTGGTGCTGTTTGAGGCAAAAGACCAACTGGGCGGCCACCTGCCCAACATCTGCCGCCTGCCCTTCAAGGACGACCTGAAGCAGTATTGCGAGTGGGATGTTCGCACCACCCTCGCCTGCGGCGCGGACGTGCGGCTGAACACAAAGGCCACGCCGGAACTGATTCTCGCGGAGAACCCCGACGTGCTGGTGCTTGCCACCGGCTCCACCCTGTTCGCACCTCCGGTGCCCGGTATCGACGGCAAAAACGTGGTGGATGTGGTCAGTGTGGACAGCGGCAAGGTCAAGACCGGCCAAAAGGTCGTGGTCTGCGGCGGCGGCATGAGCGGTTTGGAATGTGCCCTCGGCCTCGCCATGGACGGCAAGGACGTCACCGTGGTGGACATGGTTCCCGTGGATTCCTTCGCCAGCGAGATTGTATTCTTCACCCGCAACATGCTGATGGAAGAGCTCCAGAAGCACGGCGTGAAGCTGGTGGGCGACAGCAAGGTAGAGGCTTTCACAGACAAGGGCGTGGAGACTATCGACCGCAACTGGCGGAAGACAACCTATGAGGCGGACACCATCGTGACTGCCTTTGGTCTGAAGCCCAACACCGAGAACTTTGACGTTCTGATGAATCTGGTGCCGGAGACTTACGTTGTAGGCGATTGCGGCGACGGCGCCAAGAGCATCGGCAACGCCAACTATACCGCATTCCACTATCTCGCAGAGGTATAAGGCAAGCATAGCAAAAGCGTCAGGGCGGCAATGCCGCCCTGACGCTTTTTACTGCCCTGCTGCTCCAATGTAAGTAAACCGCGGACCGCAATAGCCGTCCCGTTCCACCCGCTCGTCCCACATGGCCTTCGGGCGCACCCACAGGCCGCCCTCTCCATAAAGGGCGCGGTACACCACCAGTTCCTCCATGGTCTCAGAATGGCGGGCCACCCCCAACAGCTCGTATTCCTTCCCCTTGAAGTGACGGTAGCGGCCCTTTTTCACTTCCTCCATCCTTAACAGCCTCCTTTGCCGGCAGGATACCACATCTGTGAAACTCCCTGTTCAAGATTCGTGCTGCTGACAGCTATTTACCAAAAGCATTCGTCCAAATACCAAAAGCGGGCGCCTTTGAATTGCGGTCATACGATAAATTTTAATTTATCCTCCTAATTTCATATATAAAAGTGGATATGGATTACCTTGTTCATCATGCTCTGTTCTTTTATAAACCTCAAATCCCATATGCTCATAGAAGCCTTTTGCAAGAGGATTTTGTTCATTAACCGCCAAATCATTCACCGAATATTTTTCTATCCCGTATTTAAGTAATTCTTTGCCTAATCCTTTTCCTCTTTCTTCTTGAGAAATAAAGAGCATTTCAAGATGCCGCCCTACAATTCCCATAAAGCCAACAGGAATTCGTTGTTCATTTTCTGCGACAATTAGAAGAGAGATTTCTCGTAATGCCTGTGGCACATACTTCTTAATATTTTCTATTTCATCCACCGATAAAAAGAGATGTGTTGCTTTCACGGAGCTTTCCCACACTTTTAATAATTGTTCTACTATCGGTGTGGTTCTGTCCTTTACTTCTACAATGTTCAAAATTTTTTCTTCCTTAAATGTGAATTATCGCTCTGATTATAACACGGCGCGGACCTCCTGCCAACTTGTTTTCGTGGAATGGCCGGATCTTCCACCAACAACACCAAGTTTGAGCAAGAACCTGTGAAATATGTTCTACCATTTTTCAAAAAACTGTGGTATAATGCCCCCGACTGGTTTCCAAACCCGGTCCAAACTGCGGAACGAATGCCGCCCAAAGGCGTTTTGTGCGTCAGCCTTTGGGGTAGGGACTTCCGCCGCTGTGTGGTGACGCCCACACTCTAAATACCAAAATGGAGGTTTTTTGTTATGCGCAAATTTACTACCAAGGACTTGACCCTTGCCGCCGTGGTGGCGGCCATCTACGCCGTTATGTGTTACTTCGGCAGCATCTTCGGCCTCACCTTCGGCCCTGTGCAGATACGCTTTGCGGAAGCGCTCACTGTGCTGCCCTTCCTCTTCCCCGGCACCGCGCCCGGCCTGATGCTGGGCTGCCTCATTGCCAACCTACTCTCTCCCTATGGGCCGGTGGACATCATCTTCGGCACGCTGGCCACCGCCATCGCCGCCGCCATCACCATGAAGATGCCCCGGTGGTATCTGGCCGCCTTGCCCCCCATTCTTGTCAATATGCTTATTCTGCCCCCCATCTGGTCATGGGCCGAGGTGGGCACGGTCAACGGCGCGTTCTGGGCGGCTTGCGGCTTTAACGCCGTCACCTTCGCCGTTGGAGAAATCATTGCCTGCTATGTGCTTGGCACCATCCTGCTGAAAGCCCTGCCCAAAATCAGATTTTTCCGCACCATGATACCGGAGCGTCGGCTGGCACATATCAAATAATCTCTGTTGCAGTCACGTTTCCATTTGGCGCATCATGCGGTGCGGCCGCACACACGCTCTTTCTCGCAGTTACGAGCGGATTAAGCCGCACAGTCAGTCGAATAGCGCTCCGGCTATGCCAAAACCCAGTTGACCCTTTGGGGCGCCTTGGGCTTTTGGCATTCGCTTTGGCGTTATCTCTTTGTGCTGCCCACTTTCACGTTCTTGAATAAGGAGGCGCCTTCATGAAAGTCCGTAAAGCTGTCATCCCCGCCGCCGGCCTCGGCACCCGAATGCTCCCCGCCACCAAAACCGTTCCCAAGGAGATGCTCCCGCTGGTGGACAAGCCTGTCATCCAGTACATCATCGAAGAAGCGGTGGCCGCCGGTATCGAGGACATCCTCATCGTCACCAACCGGGCCAAGTCTGCCATGGACGACTATTTTGATTATTACCCTGAGCTGGAGGATCGCCTTCAGCGCTCCGGCAAGGAAAAGGAACTGGCGGAGGTCAAGCGCTCTGCTGACCTCGCCAACATTTTTTACGTCCGTCAGAAGGAAACCAAGGGTCTGGGCCACGCCATCTGGCGCGCCAAGCGCTTTGTGGGGGACGAACCGTTCGCCGTCCTGCTGGGCGACGACATCATGAAGGCGCAGAAGCCGGTCATCCGCCAGCTCATTGACGCCGCGGAGAAGTATGACCGCTCCTGCGTGGGCGTGCAGAGCGTGGCTACCGAAGCCATCTCCAAGTATTCCTCCGTCAAGGTGTCCCCGCTGGAGGAACGTACCTTTGCAGTCTCCGATATGAACGAGAAGCCCACCAGAGAGCAGATGCTCTCCAACTATGCCATTTTGGGGCGTTATGTGCTTACGCCGGACATTTTCCCTATTCTGGAAACACTGGAGCCGGGCTACGGCGGCGAGATACAGCTCACCGACGGCTTGAAGGTGCTGGCTCACCAGGACAAAATGCTGGCGGTCGATTTTGAGGGCCGCCGGTACGACACCGGAAATCTGAAAGGCTTTCTGGAGGCCACGGTGGACTTCGCGCTGGAGCATCCGGAAACCGGCGACTGGCTGCGCGCCTTCCTGAAGGAAAAGGCGGCGGCGCTGTAAGGGCTTCCCCATATTTTGCTTGTAAAGACAGGCGGAATGAACTATAATAGGGATGATATTTTCTTCCCCCGTGGGGCCGCGCCCATGCGCAGCCCCTTGCACAGCCTACATCCCCCGCGGAAAGGAAGGGTTTTATGAAGCTGTACAATGAAAACGGCGAGATTTGCATCAGCAGCGACGTTTTCACCACCATCACAGGCGCTGCCGCTACCAACTGCTATGGCGTGAAAGGCATGGCGGTCCGCTCTAAAACCGACGGATTGGTGCACCTGCTGCGCCGCGAATCCATGGCCAAGGGCGTAAAGGTCGATTATAACGAGGACGACACCGTCTCCATCGAGCTGCATATCATCGTGGAAAACGGCGTCAACCTGATGGCGGTCTGCCGCTCTATTATGAGCGAGGTCCGCTATGTGGTCAGCAACGCCACCGGCGTAACGGTGCGCAACGTGGACGTTTGCGTGGATTCGATGGTCATCTGACCATACGCGGCCACAGATTCGTTAGGCAGAAAGGAACATCGAAATGAGAGTTACCATTGACGGGGCTGATTTCCGGCAAATGGTCATCCATGCCGCCGCTGCAATCAACGCGCAGAAGCAGCCCATCAACGACCTCAATGTTTTCCCCGTCCCCGACGGAGATACCGGCACCAATATGAGCCTCACCATCGGCACCGCGGCCACAGAACTGAAAAAGAAGGCCACCCCCACCGTGGGCGAGGCCGCTTCCGTTGCGGCCAGCGCCCTGCTGCGGGGCGCACGGGGCAATTCCGGCGTTATCCTGTCCCTCCTGTTCCGCGGCTTCGCCAAAGCGGTCAAGGAGAAGGAGACCATCGACGGCCGGGATTTCGCTATTGCGCTGGACTTCGGCGTGGCCGCCGCCTATAAGGCTGTTATGAAGCCCGCCGAGGGCACCATTCTGACCGTTTCCCGGCTGTCCGCCGCCCGCGCCGCGGAGGCCGCCCGAAAGGACGCCTCTATCGAGTCCGTGCTGGAGGCGTCCATCGCGGAGGGGCTGCGAGCGCTGGACAACACGGTCAACCAAAATCCGGTTCTGAAAAAGGCCGGCGTGGTAGACGCGGGCGGCAAGGGCTTCCTCATCATTCTTCAGGGCATGCTGGACTCCATGCGGGGGCTCCCCATGCCGGAAGAGGGCGGCGACGACGCCCCCACGAAGGAAAAAGCCGAGTTCAGCGTTATGGCGCAGGAGGAAATCACCTTTGCCTTTGACACGGTGTTTATTGTCCGTAAAAAGACGGCAGAGGTCGATTTGGAGCCGTTCCGCTCCTTCCTGAACAGCATTGGCGACAGTCTGGTTATCGGCGAGGACGACGAGGCCTTTAAGGTCCATGTTCACACCAATATCCCCGGCGAGGCTCTTAACGAGTCCCAGAAATACGGCACCTTGGAGCTTGCCAAAATCGAAAACATGCGCACGCAGGCCGACGATTTGGCCGCAGGCCGTCAGGCTCAGAGTACCGATGATTTGGACGCCATTGAGGCGGAGCTGGAGGCGCAGAAGGCCGCAGGAGGCGGGAATGAAATCGCCGCGCCGGAAAAGCCCTTCGGCTTTGTCTCCGTCTGTGCCGGAGACGGTTTGGCTGCGGTCTTCCATGATTTGGGCGCTGACGGCATCGTAGGCGGCGGCCAGACCATGAACCCCTCCACCGAGGACATTCTGAAGGAAATTAACCGCACCCCCGCCGAGGTGGTGTTCGTTCTGCCCAACAACAAAAACATTGTTATGGCGGCCCAGCAGTGCGTTCCGCTGGTGGAGGGCAAGCAGGTGGTCGTCATTCCCACCGCCACTGTGCCGCAGGGCATCTCCGCTCTGCTGGCCATGGACCCGGAGGCGTCGGCGGAGGACAACACGGCCAATATGACCGCCGCCGCGGAGAATGTCCGTACCAGCGAAATCACCTATGCCGCCCGCGACTCCGACTTTGACGGCTTCGCCATCAAGCAGGGGGACTACCTGGCTTTGTCCGAGCATCAGCTGTTCGGCACCGACCAGGACATTTCCGCTCTGCTGGCGCGGCTTGCTGTGTCCGACGCTCATCAACAGGCGGAGTTCATCTCCATCTTCTATGGCGAGGACGTGACGGAGGAACAGGCGCAGGCCGCACTGGAAATCTTCACCGCAGCCTGTCCCAATGCGGAAATCACTCTCCTCAGCGGCGGTCAGCCCGTGTACTACTACCTTATTTCCGCGGAATAATCCTCAATCAAAACAACGCCCGACCCCATATGGGGTCGGGCGTTTCTCTGTTTTCCGGGGCGTTGTTACGCTTCCGGCACGGAAGCATGAGCTACGATTGCGCCATCCTCGCTTACGGAATAGCTTACAAAGTACGGTTCGTCTTCGTCAAGGTTGTCGGGTGTGGTAAACGTATAGGTCATGGACGCGCCGTCCTTCGTCACGAAGGGCTTACTGGCCGTGGCTGTACCTGCCTTGATACCCTCCAGGATTTTTTCCATATCCGCAATGGTATTGTCGCAGGTTTCCTGCGAGATAACGCCGTCCTTCACCTGCTGCTGAAGCTCCGCCTTCTGTTCCTCCAGATAGACCTCATACTCCTCTGCGGTAAACAGCTCTAATTGCTCCTCACCCCTCAACTCGATAGAGGGACCGACGGAAAATTCCACCTTATCCTTCAACAGGCCTATGGGCGCGTCGGTGGCGAAGGCCGCCACGGTACACATGGTCATGACAATGGCACCCGCCACTGCGAGCATCGACTTTTTCTTGCCGTTCATAATACACCGTATCCTTTCCTCCAGCGGATTTTGTGAAAACCCGCTGGTCAGCAGGGAGCGCCCCGCGGGACGCTCCGCAATGGCCAATAAGGAGAGGGCATAGTCCTGCCGCTGTTCGCCGTTCAGCTTCCGAAGCACCCACTCGTCGCAGGACAGCTCCAAATCACGGCTGAGCAGGACGGCCAGCACCCATGCCGCCGGATTGAACCAGTGGAGCGCCGCGGCTATCAGCGCCAACAGCTTCCACAGGTTATCCAGCCGTCTGATGTGGGTTTGCTCATGGAGCAGGATATAGGGCAAAGCCGCCTCGTCCACGTCCTCCGGCAGCAGGATACGCGGGAATAGGACGCCGCACACCTGCGGCGCGGCGATTTCCCCGCAAAGGTAAGCGCCGCAAGGCAGAGGCTTCGCCCACCGTGCGCGGATAACGCCCCGCAGGTAAAGCACCGCCACCAGTGACAGCAATGCGGCCGCCACTGCCAGCCATACGACCTCCCACGGCGCTCCCACAGCTTCCGACAGCGGCGGAGCAACGTGCGGCGCAGAGGGAAGCGCGCCGCTCGCCACAACCGTTGGGATAGTTCGATGCTCCAACAGCCGCCATACACTGGCCCCAAACGGCAGGCGAATGGGGCAGAGCAGGCGAAAAAGCGCCGCTAACCAAAGGACGACGAAGGCCGTCCGGGGCAGGCGGCGGCCCAGTACCAGCCGCAAGACGCAGACGACCGCTACCAGCAGTGCGCCATTGAGACTCATACGCATTAATTCAAACATAGCGCACCTCATTTTAACCGTTCAATCAATTCCCGCAAACGGTCAATTTCCTCCGGTGGAAGGGCTTTTCCGTCACCCAGAAAAGAGGAAAACAGCAGGCTTGGGGAGCCGTTGAACAGTTTTTCCAGCAGGCCTTCCGCCTCCTTGCGGCGCACTGCCTCCTTGCTCACCAGGGCATGACACAGGAAGTTCGGCTCCCGCCGCTCCACCGCGCCCTTGTCAATGAGCTTCTTGATGACCGTGTAGGTGGTATTCCGGTTCCAGCCGGTTTCCTCCGCCAGACGTTTCGCCAGCGCCCCGGCGGTCAGGTCCCCGTCCCGCCAGAGGTGCTCCATTACCTTCAGTTCCGAGTCAAACAGCTTTTGTTCCATGGCTGCCTCTCCTTTGTCATATGACGATTGCAGTAGTCGACTACATTGGATATACTATCACAGTCGTCACAGTCTGTCAATGACGATTGCGATAGTCACACAATTATTTACAGACCATTCATAAAATAAACCCGCGGCGTCCGCTTTTGGGGACGCCGCGGGTTCCTGTTTATTCTTGCAGACTCCTGCCTAAATCATAGGCCTCCCGCCGGTAACGGTCGTCCAGATGTCGGGGGCCGGGGCAGCCGCCGCAGCCGCCGGCCAGCACCATACCGAAATCCTTCCAACCGGCAAAGGCGTTGTTTGTGCGGTGGAAGGTCACCGCCTGCTCAAACACCCGCTTTCCCATTTCAGCGGCGGTACACAGCAAAATGCTGCCCTTTTTGGGAGTTGCCATTTTCACTGCACCCATTCCGGCCGCATACAGGCGTTCATAAAAAGCCTTCAGCCGGGCGGTGATGGCATAGCAGTAGATAGGTGTGGCGGTGCACAGCACGTCGCACTCGTAAAAGTTGGGATAAATCTTCTGCATATCGTCCTGTTGGACGCACTTTCCGGTGTTCAGGCAGGCGTTGCAGCCCAGGCAACCGTTCACCGTCAGTTCCCCAAGGGAGAATTTCGTGACCTCATGCCCTGCCGCCTGCGCGCCTTCGATAAAGGCGTCCGCCAGCCGGTCGGTATTGCCGCCCGCCATGGCGGCGGACTGAATGACAAGCACTTTTTTCATGCCGGTTCCCTCTCTCTTTACAGCACTTTGGAAAGGAACTCCTTCGTGCGCTCCTCTCTCGGATTGGCAAAGAACTCAGCCGGTGTATTCTCCTCCAGGATGTGGCCGCCGTCCATGAACAGGACGCGGGTACCTACCTCGCGGGCAAAGCCCATCTCGTGGGTCACCACCACCATGGTCATGCCCTCGTGAGCCAGCTCCTTCATGACCTCCAGCACCTCGCCCACCATTTCCGGGTCAAGGGCAGAGGTTGGTTCGTCAAACAGCATGACCTTGGGCTTCATGGCCAGCGCCCGCACAATGGCAATGCGCTGCTTTTGTCCGCCGGAAAGCTGCGCCGGATAAGCGTCCGCTTTATCCTGTAAGCCCACCCGCTGCAAAAGACGGGTGGCCTCCTCGTCGGCCTCCGCCTGACTCATCAGCTTTGTCCGCACCGGAGCCAGCGTGATGTTTTTGCGGATGGTCATATTGGGAAACAGGTTGAAGTGCTGGAACACCATGCCCATCTTTCGGCGCACCTCGTCGATGTTCACCTTCGGGTCGGTGATAACCGTCCCGTCAAAGGCAATGCTGCCGCCGGTGGGTATCTCCAGCAGATTGAGGCAGCGGAGGAAGGTGGATTTTCCGGAACCGGACGGCCCGATGACCACCACCTTTTCCCCCGAATGAATGTGCTCGGAGATATTGTCCAACACCAAGTGGTCGCCAAAGGCCTTGGAGAGGTTTTTAACGTCTATCACTTTGACGCAGCCTCCTTTCCAGTTTCCCTTGCAGGGCGGTGAGGATGATGCAGACCACCAGATACATAATGGCGACGCCGATGTAGGGGAACATATACTCATAGGTCTTGCTGCCCACAGCCTCGGCGTAATAGAGCACCTCCGCGGCGCCGATGGCAGAGACCAGCGAGGTGTCCTTAAACAGAACGATGAACTCGTTGCCGAGGGCAGGCAAGATGTTCTTGAAGGCCTGTGGAATGATGATAAACCGCATAGTATCTATGTAATTCATGCCCAGGGAACGGCCCGCCTCGCTCTGTCCTATATCCACGCCCATCAGTCCGCCGCGGATGATTTCGGCTACATAGGCTCCCGAATTGATGCCCAGTCCCAGCATACCTACAAGAAAACGGTTGCGGCTGGTCTTAAAGATGACAAAGCCCCAGATGAGCAGCTGCACCAGCATGGGAGTGCCTCGAATAACCGTGGTGTAAACCTTGCCCACAGCGTTCAGCACCCCAAGAAGAAAGTTCCGCTGGCCGGGCCGCTGCTGGTCGTGGGCAGAGCGAATCACCGCCACCAGAACACCCAGCACAACGCCGATAATGAGGGCGCAGGCCGTCAGCTCCAGCGTGGTGCCCATACCCTTCAGGTAGAGCTTCCAACGGTCTCCTGTGATAAAGGCCATGGTAAATTTCTTTACAAAATCAGCCCAGAATTTCTTTACAAAATCAGCCCAGAATTGCTCCATAAAATCGCCTCACCTCCGCGCTTGTTGAAAAAGCGGCCTCTGAACGCCAGAGGCCGCTTTCCTGTTTGGTTACAGTGGCTTACCGCTTACTCGGCGGGAATATACTTGTCAATAATCTGCTGCACAGTGCCGTCCGCAATCAGCTCGTTCAGCGCGCCGTTGACGGCCTCCAGCAGCTGGGTATTGCCCTTCTGCACACCGATGGCATAATCCTCGTTCAGCCAGTCGCCGTCCAGAATGGTCAGGCCCTCGTTGGCGGCCACATAAGCCTTGGCAGGCTCGTTGTCGATAAGAACACAGTCAATCTGGCCGCCCTTCAGAGCCTCCACCGCCAGCGCGCCGTTGTCATAACCGATAACATGGTCCTCGCCGTAACCGTCCTCCTCAACAGGAGCGGAAGCCAGCGTATAGCCGGTGGTGCCCTTCTGGGTGCCAATCAGCTTCTCGCCCAGATTGTCCATGGTCACGTCGGAGCCTTCCTTCACGATGACCACCTGCACGCCGTTGGCATAGGTATCGGTGAAGTCCAGAGTCTCCAAACGCTCTTCGTTGATGGTGACGCCCGCCATAACGATGTCGCTCTGACCGTTAGCGGCGGCAGTGAGGGCGGCGGTAAAGTCCATGTTGTCCACCACCAGCTCAAGGCCCAGCTTCTTGGCGATGGCGTCGGCCACCTCCACGTCGATGCCCTCGAACCCACCGTCGTCGGTCAGCATCTCATAGGGCGGGAACGCGGCGTTGGTGGACATATGGAGCTTTCCTTCCTCCACCGTCTTGACGGTGGAAACCACAGGCTCGCTGCCCGTCGGCGCGGGGGAATTGCTCTCCTTGCCGCTTTCGTTGTTGCAGCCGGCCAGCATAGCCATTGCCATAACGAGAGCCAGCAAAATTGCAAGTGTCTTTTTCATTTTCATGTCTCCTTCTTCATATCCGCTCAATGGATTTAACCCTATTATACATGTTATTCAAAGAAAATCAACTGTTTTTTCAAAAATATTCAGATTATATTCCATTCTATCGTTTGATTGATGAATATATATACCATCTTCTTGCGCATAAAAGCGCCCCCGTTTCCGCCGGGGGCGCTTCTTTCTTCGTTCAGTCCAGTGCAAGGCCAAGAAAAGCCCGCTCCAGCTTCCAGCGGCGCAGGGTCAGCCATTTTACCATGCCGAAGGGGCGGCTGTCCTCCAGCGGCCTGTCGCCCGGCAGCTCAGGGCCACGCGCCTCAATGATGCGTGTGCGCGGATTTTTCAGCAGCAGGATAAAAGCGGCATCCTCGCCGCATGGGGGCATTACCAGCTCCTTTAGCTTACATATGCCGTTCTCACCCTTCTCCACCGCCGCGCAGCCCGTGCCGTTATGGGTGTCAAACCGCAGCAGGCCGCCCCCCGCCATGGCGCACACCTGAAGCTGGTGCTCAATAAAAGCGTCGCTGTAATCTACAAACGCAAGGTTCTTCCGGAAGGACGTTTTGCTGTACATCTTCAAGGTTTCCCTGCGTATCTTGTTGTACATGGCCGCCGTAACCGGCAGCAGCCACCCATTGGCCATAAAGCGAAGAGAATGCGTCGCCGTGTGGAATCTGCTCCAAAATGCGGTCTCATACCCCGCCTGACGGTAAAAGTGGAACAGGCTCGGCTCGGACGGCACCAGCGTGATGGCGGCCGCGCCCAGCAGGCGGCAATATTCGGCGGCATAGTCCAGCAGCTTGCGGGCATACCCCTTTCCCCGATGCTCCGGATGGGTGCACATGGCGTAAAGGTAGCGGGCGGATACCCGCTCCCCGTCCACCTGAATGGGCGCGTCCAGCAGGGCGGCCATGGAAACCACCGTACCGTCCTCCTCCAGCACCACCATATCCTCCGGGCGGAACAGGTTGTTGAAAAACAGGTTGATATAAGGCTTGTCGTCCCCAAAACAGGTATGCCACAGCACCTTCAGGGAAGGTACGTCGTGCCCCTGTGCATGACGCAGCTCCATGGTCAGCTCATCTCTTTCTGCCAAACGGCGCTGTACTTCTCCAGAAGAATGTCAGGATAGTAAGACTCCTTCGCTTTGCGGAGGCCTTCCACGCCCATGTCATCTTCCCGGTTCAGATAACGGATATTGGGGTGCCGTTCCCGTACCCAACGGGCAAACTCCCGATTCACCATGGGATAGGCGCCCTGTACCTCGGAAAACGCCTTTTCAAAGTGAACGTCGTAGGTATCGCTCTCTCCCATAGGCTCCCCCATGGTGAAGGCCACCACTCTGCCGCCCGCCCGCAGCAAACAACCCTCCAGTCCCATCCGGTCATAGTGGGCCATGCACTTCCGCAGGGCTACGCCGTCCTCCCGCAGAGTCTCGTCACCGTCATAGCCCAGATTTTCCTGATACCACCGCTCGTCCATGGCGATACACTCGGTCAGGTTGGCGGCGGTGATGGGTTCAAAGCTCCACTGGGGGTTATCCTCCAAAAAGCGGTTGATGTGGTTGCGCTTCCCATGGAGCTTTTTGCCCGTCAGACTGCACAGCCGCTCAATGTCATATAAATAATCAAAGCCGTCCCGGTCAGCCTCAAAGGCGAAGCAGCCGGAGAACCACCCCTCCAGCCGTTCCCTCTGCTCCGGAAGCACGCACACCATGCGGAAGGTCTCATCCCGTTCCGCCGCATCCTGCCGGAGCTCCGCAACGGCGGCGCGCTCGTCCCCTCCCACGGGGTAGAGGTAGCAGCCGCCCATGGAGCCTGTCACATGGACGGCAAGACAGCCCTCTACCTGCGCAACCTGTTGGCAGTAGGGGTCGCTCCACGCAAAGAGGTTGGTAAAGTTGTATTCACAGCCGCGGACGCCGCTTGTCCGAAGCACGTCGTCAATCCAAGGCTTGTCCGTCAAAACCGGAGTGTGGAAGGAAATCATGTTCTCTGCCCTTTCTTGTTAAAGCAATCATGCAAGCGTTCCAGAGAATGCGCCCTGTATTTTATCATAGTATTTCCTTTTTTGGCAAGGGGCAAGCCCGGCCAAAGAAAAACAGGACGGCAACCGCCGCCCTGTTTTTTACTGTACGCCTCAATATCCGGGGTAGACCGTGCTCTTCTTGGGAATGACAAGCGCCGCGATGATATAAACCCAAAAGCTCATGCCGCCGGGGATAATCAGCAGCGCCGTGATGACCCGCACCAGCGTGGGGTCAAGGTTGAAATACTCTGCAATGCCGCCGCAGACGCCAAACAGCGTGGCGGCACGGCCCTCGGTGCGGTAAAGTTTTTTCGATTCGTTCATAAAAGGCGTCTCCTTTCGTTTCTCTGTTGAGGATAGGATAACACCTTTGGCTTAAAAACACAGGGGAAAAGCCTTAAAAACAGGTTAAAGCTCTCTGTTATTTTCTACCTCTGCCAGCATTCCCTTTTCGTATTTCAGGGGTATGACCTCATTTCGGGTGCCCTTCACAATCTCATCCATACGCATCTGTTCCGTCAGGGTGGCCACAAAGGTGAACGCCACGCCGTGGCGCTTCGCGCGGCCCGTCCGGCCGATGCGGTGAACATAGTACTCGTTTTCATCGGGCACATCGTAGTTGAACACCACGTCCACGTCGTCGATGTCCAGCCCGCGGGCGGCCACGTCGGTGGCCACCAGCACCCGCAGCTTGCCGTCCCGAAACTTTTGCAGAGTCTTTTCCCGCACCCGCTGCTGGATGTCGCCGTGAATGGCCTCACAGGTCACGCCCCGCATTTGCAACAGGCCGCACAGCCGGTCGGTCATGTTCTTGGTGTTGCAGAAGGCGATGCCCCGCTCGTAATTCTGGGCCTGCAAAAGCTGGAACAGCAGCTCCGCCTTGTCGCCCCGCTCCAGCTCTACCCGGTACTGCTGGATGTCCGGCTTGTTCTGCCGGTCGGCCTGCACGGTAATCTCCACCGGGTCGCGCTGATAGACCCATGAAATATCCATGACCTCACGGGAAATGGTGGCGGAGAACATGCCCAGGTTTTTGCGGTTTTTAATTTGGTCGAGGATACGGGTCACGTCCCGCACAAAGCCCATATCCAGCATCCGGTCGGCCTCGTCCAGCACAACCGTGCGCACCTTGTCCAATTTGATGGTGCGCCGCTTCATATGGTCCATCAGCCGTCCGGGGGTGGCCACCACGATTTGCGGATTCTTCTTCAGGGTTTGGATTTGCTTTTCGATGGGCGCGCCGCCGTACAGCACCACCGTGCGCACGCCCTCCTTGAACTCGCACAAATCCCGCAGCTCGTCGTTGATTTGAATGGCCAGTTCCCGCGTGGGGGCCAGCACAAGCCCCTGCACCTCGCCGCAGACGGGGTCGGTGTGCTCCACCATGGGAATGCCGAAGGCAAAGGTCTTGCCCGTTCCGGTGGGTGCCTTGGCAATCACGTCCTTCCAATCCATGAAGGAGGGGATAGCGCCCGCCTGCACCGGAGTGGCTGTCACATAGCCCTTTTTCTCAATGGCGCGCATCACTGCGGGAGAAAGGCCCAGCTCGCTATACTGCACCTTGTCGTTTACGGTTTCACCGTTGATTTCCATGCGTACTCTCTCCAATTTTGGTCAAGTTTCGTAAATTATATTGTAGCATACCTGTTGTAGAGACGCAAGGGATGTGCTATAATTTGGCAAGAAGCGCTCGCGGAGGCGGCGCAGGGAGAATAAGCGTGAAGCGAAACAAACGGAACGCAGGCGCGAAAGCGCCGAAGTCCGGCTTGTGTAGTCAGAGCAGCTTATTCGACCGGCCGCGACGCCCAGCACGGGCGTGACAATGCGAAGCATGAGGGGAAACGCGCAGGGGAGATAATGACAGAGCGGATGGCCGGCAAACCGAGGGGGGCGCAAAGCGCCGCCTGTTTGTGGCCGCAGTCGGCGGAGTTATCGACCTGGCAGCGCGTCCAACCCGCAGCGTGACACCCGAAGCGCCCCGCGGAGGCGGCGCCCAACCCGAGCGCAACATCTTTCTAAAGGAGAATCCCCATGATAACTGTCACTGACCTTTCGCTGCAATACGGCGGCC
Organism: Oscillospiraceae bacterium; assembly: GCA_022793685.1. GTDB lineage: Bacteria > Bacillota > Clostridia > Oscillospirales > Oscillospiraceae > CAKUEI01. Next base: position 1,785 of record JAAWDI010000001.1, on the reverse strand, counting down.
AGCCGCTGTTTTCCCACGTGGATTTACAGTTTACCCGCGGAAACTGCTATGGTATTATCGGCGCAAACGGCGCGGGCAAATCCACCTTTTTGAAGATTCTCTCCGGCGAACTGGAGTCCTCCTCCGGCGAGGTGACCATCCTCCCCAACACCCGCATGTCGGTGCTGAAGCAGGACCAGAACGCCTACGACGAGCACACCGTTATCGACACGGTGGTCATGGGCAACAAGCACCTCTATGACATCGGAAAGGAAATGAACGCCCTCTATGAAAAGGAGGACTTCACCGATGAGGACGGTCTTCGGGCCGCCGACCTTCAGGCGGAATACGCCGAGCTGGGCGGTTATGAGGCGGAGAGCGATGCCAGCCGCATCTTACAGGGCCTCGGCGTGGGAACGGAGCACCACTATGAAAGCATGGCCACCTTGGACGGCCGTCTGAAGGTGAAGGTACTGCTGGCACAGGCGTTGTTCGGCAATCCCGACCTGCTGCTGCTGGACGAGCCCACCAACAACCTGGACATCAATGCGGTCAACTGGCTGGAGGACTTCCTGCTGGACTTCCCCGGCACCGTTATTGTGGTGAGCCATGACCGCCATTTTCTCAACACCATCTGCACCCACATCGTGGACATCGACTATAACAAAATCAAAATGTATGTGGGCAACTATGATTTCTGGTATGACTCCAGCCAGCTTATGCAGAACCTGCTGAAGAACCAGAACAAGAAAAAAGAGGAGAAAATCAAAGAGCTGCAAGACTTCATTTCCCGCTTCTCCGCCAACAAGTCCAAGAGCAAGCAGGCTACCGCCCGCCGCAAGCTGCTGGATAAGCTGACGGTGGAAGAGATGCCCGCTTCCTCCCGCCGCTATCCGTGGGTGGGCTTCTCCCCCGACCGTGAGGTGGGCAAGGACATCCTCTTCGTCACAGACGTGAGCAAAACCATTGACGGGGTCAAGGTGCTGGACAAAGTCAGCTTCATCGTGGGCCACGGCGACAAGATTGCCTTTGTGGGCGACAATGAGAACGCCCACACCGCCCTTTTCAAAATTCTGGTGGGTGAGATGGAACCGGACGAGGGCGCCGTCAAGTGGGGCCAGACCGCTACCTTTTCCTACTTCCCCAAGGACAACACGCCCTTCTTCGAGGGCTGCAACGATAATCTGGTGGAGTGGCTGCGGCAGTATTCCTCCGACCCTCACGAGGCCTACCTGCGGGGTTTCCTCGGCCGGATGCTTTTCTCCGGCGACGACATCTACAAGCCGGTGAAGGTGCTTTCCGGCGGTGAAAAGGTGCGGTGCATGCTCTCCCGCATGATGCTTTCGGGCGCCAACGTACTCCTTCTGGACCAGCCCACCAACCATTTGGATTTGGAATCCATCGCCGCGTTGAACAACGGCCTTGAGGCCGTGGGCTGCAACGTGCTGGTTTCCTCCCACGACCACCAGCTGGTGCAGACCGTCTGCAACCGAGTGTTCGACTTCACCCCTGACGGCAAGCTCATCGACCGCAATATGACCTACGACGAGTATCTGGAATCTATGGCCGCCGCGCAGTGAGCGCGCTCACGCTTCGTTTTGTCACGCTCGCGCTCGGCGCATCATACGGCGCGCCTTCCCTCCGTCTCAGGCTTAAAACAGGCTGTTCCGCAACCTTCGGTTTTTCGCCCTCGCTCCGGTCCATCCGCGCCTATGTGCCCGCGCTCACGCTTTGATTTGTCACGCTCGCGCTCGGCGCATCATACGGCGCAGCTTCCCTCCGTCTCAGGCTTAAAACAGGTTGCTC
>JAAWDI010000057.1 GCA_022793685.1 Oscillospiraceae bacterium | reverse complement strand
GCCCATCGGCTGCGGCAAGGAGTTCAAGGGCGTTTATGACCGCAATAAGAAATCCATCATCCACTTTACCGGCGCGGGCGGCAGCAAAGCAGCCACCGCCACCGAGGTGGCGCTGGACGACCCTGCGTTGGACGGGCTCATCGGTTCCGGCCTGCACAGCCAGCTTTCCGACGACATTGAGCTGCTGGACGGCGCGGCCTGTGAATTTGTCATGGAGCGGGTCCGCCACGGTAAGCTGTCGCCGGTGTTCTTCGGTTCTGCCCTCACCAATTTCGGCGTAGAGCCGTTTTTGGAGGACTTCCTCCGCATGACCACCCCACCCTTGCCCCGGCACTGCTCTGAAGGGGCCGTGGACTGTATGGATGACCAGTTTTCCGCTTTCGTGTTCAAAATTCAGGCCAATATGAACAAGGCACACCGGGACCGCATCGCCTTTCTTCGGGTGGTCTCCGGAAAGTTCGAGGCGGACAAAGAGGTATATCATGTCCAAGGGGGCAAAAAGCTCCGCCTGTCCCGCCCCCAGCAAATTATGGCCTCCGAGCGGGAAATCATCGAGGAGGCCTATGCGGGAGACATCATCGGCGTATTCGACCCAGGCCTGTTCTCTATTGGCGACACCTTCTGTGCGCCGGGGAACAAATTTACCTTTGACCCCATTCCAACCTTTGCACCGGAGCACTTTAAGCGGGTGCGCAGCGTGGACACCATGAAGCGCAAGCAGTTCCTCAAGGGCATGGAGCAGATTGCCCAAGAGGGCGCCATCCAGATTTTCCGTACGCCTTATTCCGGCATGGAGGAGGTCATTGTGGGCGTGGTGGGAACCCTCCAGTTCGACGTGCTGGAGTACCGTCTGCGGAGCGAGTACAACGTGGAATTATATACGGAAAACCTGCCCTATGAATACCTCCGCTGGATTGAAACGGAGTCAGGCGAGCCGGTCAAGGAGGACGAGCTGATTCTCGGAACCGACGGCAAGCTGGTGGAGGATTACAAGGGCAATCAGCTTCTCCTGTTTGCCAGCCAGTGGAGCATCAACTGGGTGGCGGAACGCAACAAGTCCATCACGCTGTCGGAGTTTGGCGGCGTTCGCGCAGAGTCATGAGCAGGACGGGTGCGGAAGAGGAGAGCGGCATTTTTCAGCGGGTGTACGCCCTTGTGGAGCGGATACCAAGGGGCCGGGTGGCCACCTATGGGCAGCTTGCGCGGCTGCTGGGCAATCCACGGCTTTCCCGCGTTGTGGGCTATGCGCTGAACGCAGCGCCGAGCGGAGTATATCCCTGCCACCGGGTGGTCAACCGATTCGGCGGGCTGAGCGATGCTTTTCTCCCTATGGGTAAGCAGACCCACCGGATGCTGCTGGAGCTGGAAGGAGTGCCCTTTCGGCCGGACGGGACGGTGGCGCTGGAGCAGTGCGGCTGGGACGGCTTGTAAAACGACGGAAACGCGCGGCAGCGTAAACGGCGCCGCGCGTTTTTATTTGCCGCAAACCCTTGAAAATAGGGAACTTGACTGACAGTCGAGGGGAAAAACCGCCCTGTTGCCTTGACTTTGGGCGGCAAAGGGGATAGGGTGGGGACAGACCACCGACGAGAGGAGCGGAAACCATGAATGAAAAAGAACCCTTCGGCGCATATATCCGGCAAAAACGGTTGGAAGCGGGGTTCACGCAAAAGGAATTGGCGGAGGCATTGTTTGTGACGGAGTCCACAATTTCAAAGTGGGAGCGGGGACTGTCCTACCCAGATGTGTCGCTGGTGCCTGCCATCTGCCAAAAGCTGAATATTTCTGAGCATGAATTTTTTACCGCCTGCGACGACGACCAAGCCCACCTTCAGGAGAAGGCCGCCAGCCGTTGGCGGGCGCTGGTGAAGGGCTGGCAGCGGTTTTTCCTTGTCAGCTATGTCATTGCGCTGGCTGTCTGCTTCGTCTGCAATTTGGCTGTTTTCCATACGCTGAGTTGGTTTTGGATTGTGCTTACGGCGTTGGCCTTGTCCTTCTGTGTGACAAATCTTCCGTTTCTGCTGCATAAATACAAAGGCGTGGCCAGTATGGGAGCAGCGTCCGCTTGTTTGCTGCTGCTGTTGCTTTCCTGCTGGGCCTATGTGGGCGGCTATTGGCTGGGCGGCTCTATTGCGGTTTTGGCTGTCTGTCTGGTCCTTCCGTGGGGGATATGGGCCGTTTGGCGCTTTTACGGAAAGCACGTCGCACCCCTGTCGCTGGCCATGGCGTCCCTATGGGTCTATGGCCTTCTGGCGGTGATTGCGCAGTTGACAGGCGGCGGCTGGTTCTTTTCCACGGCGTTTCCCATCTGTACTGCAGGACTTGTCATCGTCTGGCTTTACTATCTGGTTGGGCGCATTCGGTGCAACAGTCGGCTGAAGGCGGGCATCTTTTTAACGCTAACCACCTTTGCCGTTCCGGCGATGAACTGCTTCTGTGCATGGGTGCTGCCCGGCCAGAGCAGACCCTATTTTTCCGATTACTTTGCATGGGAGAACCTGCTTGCCCGCCATACGGTGGAAAATTTCTCATGGGTCAATCTGCTGGTGTTTGCCATCATGCTGGCCGGTTCGCTGGTGCTGTTGGCGCTTGGCGCTGTGTACGCGGTGCGTCAGCGGAACGCATACCCGCACAGATAGGTGAAAAACAGAAAAACGGGGTGTATTTTGTTGTCAGCAAAATACACCCCGTTTTTATTTTGGGTAGGTGTAAGTACAGGTCTGGCCGTCAAAGGAGAGGACAAGGGTGGCATGGCGCAAAAAGACGGCGGGGATGGTCACCGAAAGAGCGGCAGAGCCGCCGGGAAGGAAGGCGCACGCTTGTTGCTGTGTGGTATCTCCATTGCAGATAAGCGTGTGAGACAAACGGGTCACTTTTCCGGTTCGTTCCGCCTGAAGGGTGAGCACGCCGCCGGAAAAGGTGAGCGTGCAGGCGGCCAGCTCTTCTGCGCGCATGGTCAGGGTGAGCTGCGCTTCATCCTCCGTGCAGGAAAAGGCGGCGCCCCCGCTGCAGGTGCAGACAGCGGTAATGGACTGTGCATAGCCGTCCGGAGAGATGGCAAGCGCGAGCGGCTCTGCTGGATATGGCGCGGCGCGGCAGGCTGTCAGCAGCAGGAAAAGCGCGGCAAAAAGCAGGGGTATTTTCTTCATGGCTTCCTCTTTTCGACGGTGTTCGGATGGGTTCGACACCTCCTATATTAGTAAAAATATTTATTAAAGTCAATAGTAAAAATGTTTACTATGCTACCATGGTGGCAAGCTGATATAGGGGTGAAGCGGCCATGGAGCACTATATGCGCGTCATCCGCGATTTGCGGGAGGACGCAGACCTCACGCAGACCCAGATAGCGGAGATATTAGGCACCTCCCAGACCATGTATGCCCGGTATGAGCGTGGGGCCAGCGAGCTGCCTATCAGGCATTTGGTGACGCTGTGCCGCTACTACGGGGTGTCTGCCGATTATGTTCTGGGCCTCAAGTAGCAGCCCTCTGGGAAAGTGAAACAAGGGAAATAAAAACAGTCCGTATTTTGGATATTCCAAAATACGGACTGTTTCGTTCTTTTGCCCTTATTTTCGCAGCGTTTCCGCCCATTCTTCATAGCGGGCGACCTTTTCGGCGCATTCCGCCTGCGTTGTGCCGTTTGCCAGAATATAGACCTTGACCTTCGGCTCGGTGCCGGAGGGACGCACCAGGATGGTAGTGCCGTCCTGCAATTCATACCGCAGAACATTAGAGCCGGACAATTCCATCGTATCCGTTTTTCCGGTGGTCAGGTCAACAGCGGAACCGTCGGAATAGTCCTTCCGCACCTTGACCGCCGTGCCTGCGATTTCGGTGAGGGGCTTCTGGCGCAAGCCGTCCATCAGGGTCTTCATGTTCGCCATGCCCTCCAGACCAGGCATCACCAGATTTAAGGTTTTTTCTCCATAGCAGCCATATTTCTGATAGAGGGACTGTAAGGCGTCATACAGGGTCATGCCCTGTCCGGCATACCATGCCGCCATTTCGGTCAGCAGCAGGGCAGCGGTGACGGCGTCCTTGTCCCGAACATAATCGCCCAGCATATAGCCGTAGCTCTCCTCGTAGGAGAAGATGACCTTGTGGGTGCCTGCGGCCTCCAGCGCGTTTTTCTTCTCCGCCATGAATTTGAAGCCTGTAAAGGTGTCAAAGCAGGCCACGCCGCTGGTTTCCGCCACCTTGCGGGCCATCTCCGTGGTGACAATGGTCTTGAGGGCGGCGGCATTTTCAGGCAGGGTACCGGCCCTTTTTTTTGCGCCGATGAGATAATCCAGCAGCAGCACGCCCGTCTGATTGCCGGAAATGGTGATAAATTCGCCGGTTTTGTCCCGCACCATGATGCCGACCCGGTCAGCGTCAGGGTCGGAGCCGAGGATAAAGTCGGCTCCCTCTTTTTTGGCAAGGTCGATGGCCAGATAGAAACCCTCCGGATTTTCGGGATTGGGAGAAACCACCGTGGGGAAATTGCCGTCGATGACCATCTGTTCCGGCACGCAGTACAGGTGCTTTAAGCCAAGACGGCGGAGCACCTCGGGAATGAGTTGATAGCCGGTGCCGTGGAAGGGGGTGTAAACCATTTTGAAGGAGTCCGCTACTGTCTCCACCGCCGCCTTGTCGTTCACCTGAGCCATGACGTTTTCAAGGAATTTTTGGTCGGTTTCCCCGCCCATGAGGGTGATAAGTCCTTGGCTCTCCGCTTCGGCGTAATCCATGGTTTTCACGTCGCGGAAGATGTCCAGCCGTTCCATCTCCGCCGCGATGGCGGCGGCGTGGCGGGGCGGAAGCTGTGCGCCGTCCGACCAGTAGACCTTATAGCCGTTGTATTCCTTGGGGTTATGGCTGGCGGTGACGTTGATGCCTGCCGTGCAGCCGTATTCCCGCACGGCGAAGGACAGTTCCGGCGTGGGGCGCATGGCCTCAAACAGCCGCACTTTCACGCCGTTGGCCGCCATGACGCAGGCGGCGGCTTGGGCGAACTCCGCCGAATGGTTGCGGCAGTCGAAGCAGATGGCCACGCCCGCTTCCGCGGCGACCTGTCCTTCCGCCAGCACCACGTTGGCAAAGCCCTGTGTGGCATGGCGGATGACGTGGACGTTCATGCGGTTCAGGCCCAAGCCCATGATACCACGCAGTCCGGCGGTGCCGAACTCAAGAGGGCCGAAGAAGCGGGACTCGATTTCCTTTTCATCGCCGCCGATGGCGGCCAGCTCCGCTTGTTCTGCTGCGTCGAGCGCGGCCGAGTGGAGCCACATTTCATAGGTTTCCCGGTAAGACATGAGGAAGTACCTCCTTGCGGTTATTTGTGATAAGGCGAGCCTTCATTGATTTTGAATGCGCGGTAGAGCTGCTCCAGCAACATGACCCGCGCCAGGTGGTGAGGGAAGGTCATGGGGGACATGGAAAGCTGCACCCATGCCTCCGCCTTGAGGGAGGGGTGCAGGCCATTGGAGCCGCCGATGAGGAATACCAGATTTTTGGCGCTGTTCTGCTCCCAGGTCAGCAGGAGCTGCGCCAACTCCTCGCTGGAGCGCTGCCGACCTTCGATGCACAGGGCCACGATGCTGGCGTTGGGAGCCATCTTTTTGCGGATGCCCTCCGCCTCTTTTTCAAGCGCAAGGGTGATTTCGCCGAGGGAGGGACTTTGGGAAAGCTTGGCCTCCGGAACTTCAATTACCTCCAGCTTGCAGTGGGGGGAGAGCCGTTTGATATATTCGGCGCAGGCGTCCTGATAGAATTTTTCTTTCAGTTTACCCACGCAAATCAGTTGAATGGGGAGCATAGGGGAGCACCTCGCTTATGGATTCTTATGCCGGTCACAGGGGAGATAGGACAACTTCTTCAGCCTTCCACCGTATAGACAGGGCCGGCGTTGTCACGGGGAGCCACTGTGACCTGCATATCTCCACCCAGGGCAGTGGTAACAGTGTCCAGCGCCAGCTGGGGGGTGTTGTTTTCTTTGGAAAGGTGAGCCAGCACAACGCGGGAACAACCCCACGCCTCCGCTTGGGCGCACAACGCACCGCAGGCGTTGTTGGACAGATGCCCGTGGTCACCGAGAATACGCGCCTTCAGAGGATAGGGATACGGCCCGCTTTGAAGCATATCCACATCGTGGTTGGCTTCCGCTACCAGAAGCTGCGCGCCATGAACTGAGTTACGTACTTCGTCGGTGACCGCGCCCAAGTCGGTGACCACAGCGGCCTTATGTATGCCGTCGGTGACGGCATAGCCCACGGGGCAGGCGGCATCGTGGAGGGTAGGGAAAGCATTTATCTCCAAGCTGCCGATGGAAAAGGGAACGCCCGCCTCTACCGGATGGAGGAGGTCCTCCAGAAAAGGGATACGGTAGTTGAGCTGCCGGGCGGTGGGCGCGGCGGTATAGACTGGAATGGCGTGATGCTTTGTCAGGGTGGCGATGCCGGTGATGTGGTCGCTGTGCTCATGGGTTACTAAAATGGCACTCAGGTTATCCGGCGTCAGGTCCAGCGCCGCCAGGGCTTTCGCAATGCGCCGGGCGGAGATGCCCGCGTCAATCAGCAGGTGGTCGCCGCCGGAGGAGAGCAGAATACAGTTTCCGGAGGAACCGGAAGCCAGCGTGGTCACAGTCATAATGGTGGAAGCTCCTTCCGGGAATAATAAAGGGCGGCGGCGCTTTCTGCGTGCCGCCGCCCGAAATGGCGCTTTGTTATCCGATTTGCGCGGGAACCTGCTCTTCATCGGGAACGGTGACCGCTTCAATATCAGCCCCTACGCCCCGCAGCTTGCCCACAATGTCCTCATAGCCGCGCTCGATGTGGTGGACGTTGTCCACCTCTGTCACACCGTCGGCAGCCAAACCGGCGATGACCATGGCGGCGCCTGCCCGCAGGTCGCAGGCGCGGATAGGCGCGCCGGTGAGCCTTTCCACGCCTTCAATGACAGCAATTTTGCCATCCACTTGGATTTGAGCGCCCATACGGCGGAACTCGTCCACATAGCGGTAACGGTTGTCCCAAACGCCTTCTGTAAGAACGCTGGTACCGTCTGCCAGACAGAGGGCGGCGGCAATCTGTGACTGCATATCGGTGGGAAAGCCGGGATAAGGCAGGGTTTTGATATTGGTGCGGCGGAGTCTGCCGATGCGGCGTACCAGCACCGCGTCGTCCAGATCTTCCACTTCAACGCCCATCTCCAGCAGCTTGGCGGTGATGCAATCCAAATGCTTTGGGATGACGTTCTTGACAAGAACCTCTCCGCCGGCAGCGGCCACCGCCGCCATATAGGTGCCCGCTTCGATTTGGTCGGGGATGATGGAATAGCAACCGCCGGTGAGCCGCTCCACACCGCGAATTTTAATAACGTCGGTACCGGCGCCCATGATGTCGGCGCCCATAGAGTTTAGAAAATTGGCCAGGTCCACGATGTGCGGTTCCTTGGCGGCATTCTCGATAACGGTAAGGCCGTCGGCCAGAACAGCGGCCAGCATGATATTCATGGTAGCGCCCACTGAGACCATATCGAGGTATATTGATGCGCCGGAGAGTCTGCCGCTGGGGGCGGCGGCACTGATGAGTCCGCCGGAAACCTCCACCTCGGCCCCCATGGAACGAAAACCCTTCAGGTGCTGGTCGATGGGCCGCCCGCCCAAGTCGCAGCCGCCGGGAGGCGGCACCTGAGCCGAGCCGAACCGACCAAGCAGCGCGCCGATGAGGTAATAGGAGGCGCGAATTTTGCGGGCCAATTCTTGGGGGACTTGGTGGTTGTGAATATGAGAGCAGTCAATGTCCACCGTTGTACGGTTGACGGTGCGGACATCCGCCCCCAATTCCTGAAGGATTTGGAGAATCAGCGTGACATCGTTGATTTGGGGGATATTTTCGATTCGGCAAACGCCGTCAATCAGCAGGGCGGCGGGAATGATGGCCACCGCCGCATTTTTTGCGCCGCTGATTTCAATGGTGCCATGGAGCTCATGGCCGCCGTGAATCACATATTTTGTCAAATCTGCACCCTCTATCTGGTCAAACCGCATGATTGCAGCTTGCAACAGGCGGAAGTATTTTCCACACACAGAGAAATACGGATAAGATACCCATATTCCCAATCCAGTATAACACTATTATGCCGCGAAGGCAAAATAATTTTCGCACAAAAGTGGGAAAAGTGAAAATTTTTTGGAAAATTACAGACCAGTGAGGAGGAAAATATGCAAAAACTGGATATGAGGTTTACCATAATCAAAATTGCGCTGAAGGCGCCTCCGATGTATGTCAAAAAAGCAGGCAGTCCCCAACAGACGGGGACTGCCTGCTTACAGCTTCGGCTGTTTATTTAATGGTGATGAGCAGCTCGCCTGCCTTGACGTTGGAGCCTTCCTTAATGAACACCTGGTCGACAGTGCCGCCCATGCGGGCGACAACACTGGTTTCCATCTTCATGGCCTCAATGACGGCCAAGACCTGGTTTTCCTCCACCTTGTCGCCGGGCTTGACGTTCACCTTGCTCACAAGGCCGGGGATAGAGGCGCCAATCTGGCTCTTGTCCTCCGGGTCGGCCAGCGTGACCGCCTTTACCTGCACGTCGGCATGGTGGTCGGGCACCGCCACCTCACGGCGCATACTGTTCAGTTCAAAGTGGACGTTGCGGGTGCCGTCCTCGTTCAGGTCGCCCAGACCAAGGTACTTGATAACCAGCGTTTTGCCGTCCTCAATGTTGATTTTGTTGGTCTCGCCCATGGCCATGCCGTTAAAGAAGACATGGCTGCCCATGCGGGTGATGTAGCCGTACTCCTTGCGGTGCTTGCGGTAATCTTCATATACCTTGGGATACAGGCAATAGGAGATGATGGCGCGGTCGTTGATGAGGTCGCCGCCCATGAATTTCTCCATTTCCTTGCGGACGGCGTCGAAGTCCACCGGCTCCAGCAGCTCGCCGGGGCGGCAGGTGATGGGCTCCTCGCCCTTCAGCACGACCTTCTGCAAATCCTCCGGGAAGCCCCACGCGGGCTGGCCCATCATGCCCTTGAAGTAGCTGACCACGCTGTCGGGGAAGGTGAGGGCCTCGCCCTTTTCCACGATGTTTTCCGGTGTCAGGCTGTTTTGCACCATAAAGATGGCCAAATCGCCCACCATCTTGGAGGAGGGGGTCACCTTGACGATGTCGCCCAGCATCCGGTTGACGGCGGCGTACATCTCCTTAACCTCTTCAAACTGATGGCCGAGGCCGAGGCTGGCCACCTGCGCCTTGAGGTTGGTGTACTGGCCGCCAGGCATTTCATAGCGGTAGATGTCGGTGGAGGGGTTCTTGATAGAACCCTCGAAGCTCTGATAGCGCAGGCGAACGTCGGCCCAGTAGTCGGACAGCTCCTGCAAACGGTTGGGGTCAAGGCCGGTATCCCGCTCCTGTCCCTGCAAGGCGGATACCACCGCGTTGAGGGAGGGCTGGCTGGTCATGGAGGACATGGAGTCGATGGCGCAGTCCACGATGTCCACGCCGGCCTCGGCGGCCATCAGGTAAGCGGCAACCTGGTTGCCGGAAGTGTCGTGGGTGTGCAGGTGGATGGGCAGGCCCACCTCCTGCTTCAGGGCGGCCACCAGCTTCTTGGCTGCGTAAGGCTTCAACAGGCCGGACATATCCTTGATGCACAGCAGGTGCGCGCCACGCTTTTCCAGTTCCTTGGCCATCTTGACATAGTAGTCCAGCGTGTATTTGTCCCGCTTGGGGTCAAGGATGTCGCCGGTATAACACATGGTGGCTTCGCACAGCTTGCCCTGCTTGATGACCTCGTCCATGGCCACCTCCATGCCGGGTAGCCAGTTCAGGGAGTCGAACACGCGGAACACGTCGATGCCGCTCTTGGCGGCTTCGCGGACAAAGGCGCGGATGAGGTTGTCGGGGTAGTTGGTGTAGCCCACGGCGTTGGCGCCCCGTAGCAGCATCTGGAAGGGAATGTTGGGGATGCGCTCGCGCAGCTTGTCAAGCCGCTCCCACGGGGACTCGTGGAGGAAACGGTAGGCCACGTCGAAGGTGGCGCCGCCCCACATTTCCAGCGAGAAGCAGTCCGCCAGGATTTCCGCCATGCCCTCGGCGCCCTTCACCATGTCGCGGGTGCGCATACGGGTGGAAAGCAGGGACTGGTGGGCGTCGCGCATGGTGGTGTCGGTGATAAGCAGCTTTTTCTGGTCGAGCACCCACTGCTTCGCGGCGTCGGGGCCGTCCTTGTCCAGAATGTCCTTCAGGCCGTGAAGGGGCTGGCCGGTCACCTTGGGGAAGCGGGGGATGTCGTACTGGTGCCGCTCGGCAGAGGGACTGTCCACCTGAATTTGGGCGATGTATTTCAGCACCTTGGTGGCGCGGTCGCGGCTGTCCTCAATCTCAAACAGTTCCGGAGTGTCGTCAATAAATTTGGTGTGGCACGTTCCGGCCCGGAAAGCAGGGTGCGCCAGAATGTTGGACACAAAGGGAATGTTGGTCTTGACTCCGCGGATATGTACCTCGCTCAGGGCGCGGGTAGCCCGCTGGCACACGCCTTCGAAGGTGTTGTCCCAAGTGGACACCTTGACCAGCAAAGAGTCATAGTAGGGGGAGATGGTCGTGCCTGCTGCGGCGTTGCCGCCGTCCAGCCGGACGCCGAAGCCGCCGCCGGAGCGGTAGGCGGAAATCTTGCCGGTGTCGGGCGCAAAGTTGTTGGTGGGGTCTTCGGTGGTGACGCGGCACTGAATGGCGTAACCGTTCATGTGCAGGTCGCTCTGGCTGGCCATGCCGATGCGGGGGTCGGACAGGGGGTGCCCTTCGGAAATCAGCACCTGCGCCCGCACCAAATCCACGCCGGTGACCAGTTCTGTAACGGTATGCTCCACCTGAATACGGGGGTTCATTTCAATGAAGTAGTGGTTGCCGTCCCGGTCTACCAAGAACTCCACCGTACCGGCGTTCACATAGCCAACCTGCTTGGCGATTTTCACCGCGTCGGCACACAGGCGCTCCCGAACTTCCGGCTTGACCGACCATGCGGGGCAGAACTCCACCACCTTCTGATAGCGGCGCTGGAGGGAGCAGTCGCGCTCGCCCAGATGCACCACGTTGCCGTGCTCGTCGGCCAGAATCTGCACCTCGATGTGCTTCGGTTCAACGAGGAATTTCTCAATGAAGATGTCGTCGTTGCCAAAGGCTTTTTTGGCCTCGCCCTTCACCAGCTCAAAAGCGGGCTTGACCTCCTCCGGCGTGTCGCAGCGGCGCATACCGCGGCCGCCGCCGCCGGCCGCCGCCTTCAGAATGATGGGGAAGCCGTAACTGATTGCCTTTTCCAGCGCTTCATCGCCGCTCTTCAGCGGCTCAGTGGAGCCGGGAATGGTGGGGACGTTGCAGGCGATGGCAGTCGCCTTTGCCGCCAGCTTGTCGCCCATCTGGGCCAGAATGTGGGAGGGGGGGCCGATGAACTTGATGCCCGCGTCCTCGCAGGCCTTGGCAAACTCCGCGTTTTCAGAGAGAAAGCCGTAGCCGGGATGGATGGCGTCTACCTGACGGCGGCGGGCCAGGTCGATGATGGAAGGGATGTCCAGATAAGCGCCCAGAGGCGACTTATTCTCACCAATGAGGTAGGCCTCGTCCGCCTTGGTGCGGAAGAGGGAATTGGTGTCCTCATTGGAGTACATGGCCACGGTGTGCAGGCCCAAATCGTAACAGGCGCGGAAGACGCGGATGGCGATTTCGCCGCGGTTGGCCACAAGGACTTTTTTGAACTCGTGATTTGCCACTTTTTCGCTCCACCTTTCTAAAAAAGGGCGCAAATGCCCCATTTCAAGTCTCTCATTACCTTTATTATATCGGCTTCTTACCCTATTTGCAATTCAAAGTTGCCTATGAAAAGCAAAAGTCAGCGTTTCGCACAGAGCGGGCGGGCTTTTTCTGGGTCGTTTTGGAGAGAAAAACAACAGTCCTCCACTGGTGGACAAAATGAGGGCGCGGACAGTGAAAACTATTTTCAATTCCGGTGAATTGTGGTAAACTGTTTGAGATAGTTTGGGGAAAGGAGGCGAGCGGGCGCATGGAGCTGAACACGCCCCTGACGGAGTTCCCCGGCGTAGGGCCTGCCCGAAGTAAAAAACTGGGCAAGCTGGGCCTTTTTCAGGCAGGCGACCTGCTGACCTACTATCCCCGTGCATATGAAGACCGCCGCCGGGTGTGCTCCATCACCGCCGCGCCGGAGGACGCGGAGGTGTGCGTTGAGGTGCTGGTGGCGGAAACGCCCCGCGTCTCTTACATTAGAAAAGGACTGGAGCTGACTAAGGTCAAGGTGGCGGACGCCGCCGCCGTGATGACGGTCACTTTTTTTAACCAGAGCTATCTGCGTACCTCCCTGAAGGTGGGGAAGGAATATGTTTTCTTTGGCCGCGTAGAGCGCGTCGGCGGGCAATATAGAATGACCAATCCGGTGGTGGAAAAGGCGGACAGGCGAAGCGTCACCGGCTGTATTCTGCCGGTCTATCCCTTGACGGCGGGCGTTTCCAACGCCATGCTGGTGGGCTTTACACGCAAAGCGGTGGAGGCGTGCGCTCCGCTGGTGGAGGACGTTCTGCCGGAGAGCCTGCGGGTTGCCCACCAGCTCATGCCCCGCGCCGAGGCTTTGCGGGACGTTCACTTCCCAGAGGATTTTGAGGCGCTGGAGGATGCTGCCCGCCGACTTTCCTTTGAAGAGACCTTCTGCTTTGCGTTGGGGCTGGCACTGCTGCGCCGCCGGAGGGACGGCGGCGTTGCCCCTGTTCTGGGCGGCGGGAGCGAAACGGAGTTTTTGAATCTGCTGCCCTTCCCACCCACAGCCGCTCAGCGCCGGGCCATGGCGGAGCTGGCGGCGGATGTGAAATCCGGCCGCCCCATGAACCGGCTTTTGCAGGGCGATGTGGGTTCCGGTAAGACGGCGGTGGCGGCCTATGCCGCCTTTCTGGCCTGCAAAAGCGGCGCGCAGGCCGCTATGATGGCCCCTACCGAAATTCTGGCGGAACAGCATTTCCGCTCGCTGACTGCTCTGCTGGCTCCTGCGGGTGTGGAGGTGGCGCTTTTGACCGCCTCCCGGAGCGCGGTGGAAAAGCGGGCAGTGAAGGAAGGGCTGCGCTCTGGGGCTATCTCCTTTGTGGTGGGTACCCACGCCCTACTGTCTGAAGGGGTGGAGTTTGCGAACCTCGCTATGGTCGTCACCGACGAGCAGCACCGCTTCGGCGTGACCCAGCGGGCGGCATTGGCAGAGAAGGCGAACCGGGAGGAGGAGACCCCTCACATTCTGGTCATGTCGGCCACGCCCATTCCGCGGACGCTGGCCCTTATCCTATACGGTGATTTAGACGTGTCGGTGCTGGACGAGTTGCCCCCCGGCCGCACGCCCATTGAGACTTACCTGATTGGGGAGGACAAGCGCCAGCGGATGTATAACTTTGTCCGCAAGCTGACGGGGGAAGGCCGTCAGGCTTATATCGTCTGTCCGGCAGTAGAGGAAAATGAGGAGGCGGAGGGCACCCAGGACCTGAAAGCGGTGACCGTTTATGCAGGGGAGCTTCAGAAAAAGGTGTTTCCCGATTTGCGGGTGGCTTTCCTCCACGGAAAGATGAAGGGGAAGGACAAGGACGCGGTGATGTCCGCCTTTGCCGCAGGAGAAATCGACGTGCTGGTGGCGACCACCGTGGTCGAGGTGGGGGTGGACGTGCCCAACGCCGCCCTGATGGTGATTGAGAACGCCGAGCGGTTTGGCCTTTCCCAGCTCCACCAGCTTCGGGGGCGGGTTGGCCGGGGGGAACACCAGTCCTACTGTATTTTAATGAGTGCGACCCGCAGCGAAGAGAGTCGGGCAAGGCTAAAGGCTCTGCGGGATACGAGCGACGGCTTCAAAATCGCGGAGGAGGATTTGAAACTCCGCGGCCCCGGCGACTTTTTCGGCGCGCGGCAGCACGGGCTGCCTGCTATGAAGCTGGTGGGGCAGTCCCTTGATATGCGCTTGCTGAAAGAGGCGCAGACCGCGGCGGAGGAGTTGCTTCGCGGCGACCCGGAGCTGACAAAAGCGGAGCACGCTCCCCTGCGGCGGCGGGTGGAGGCTCTGTTCCGTGACCAGAGCGAGCGGCTTAACTAATGAGAAGAGAGAAGTGGGAAATGATGCTGAAAACAAAAGGCCCTCTGCGCAAATACGGCCCGTGGCTTCTGCTGGCTGTTTTGGCGGCGGCTCTGGTACCTCTGTTGTTGCTGGGCGGCTATGCCCATCCGGCGGCGGACGACTACTCCTATGGCTTATTTACCCACATGGCCTTACAGCAGGGTACGTCCTTGCTGGGCGCTGTGTGGCGCACAGTCAAGGGCTACTATACCGGATGGCAGGGGACTTATTCCGCCATCGCCATGATGACCCTCACCCCCGGCATCTGGGGGGAGCAATTCTATTGGCTGACTCCGGTGGTTATGATTGGCGCTGTGGCGGTCGGAACCTTTAAGCTGACAGACACCCTTCTACGGCGCATGGGCGGCTGCTCGTGGCGGGCGGTTTTAGCGGCGGGCTGCGCCATGACCCTATTGGCTGTGGAGTTGGTACCCTATCCGCTTCACAGTTTCTATTGGTGGAACGGCGCTGTGTATTACACCTTTACCTATGGCCTGATGCTGCTGTGGGCAGACCGCCTGCTGGTGCTTCGGTTGGAAAAAAGCGTCAGACAGGCGGTGTGGCCGTTGGTATCCGCCCTGCTGCTGAGTGTGTTTCTGGGCGGAAGCAACTATGTGTCCGGCCTGTTTGCGGCGGTGCTGGGGGCGGTGTTCTGTTTGTTTTGCCTTATCCGGCAGCGGAACAAATTGCCTGCCGCTCTCGTCATAGAGATTGTACTGGGCGGGTGTTTTTTCTTCAGCATGATAGCCCCCGGCAACGCGGTGCGGCAGAGCGGACTGGAGGGCTATTCCGCCATAAATTCGGTGGCATGGGCGGTTCTAAAGGCGGGGCGGGACTGCTTCCGGTTCCTGTCTCCTGTGCTGGCGGCGGCGCTGCTTCTGGCCGTTCCGTTTCTTTACCATCTGGCGGGAAAGACCAAGTTCAAATTTCGGTTTCCTCTGCTGTTCCTTGTGTTTGCCTTTTTGGTGTTTGCAACCCAGAACGCGCCCCATTACTATGCCGCCGGAACGGCAGGGCCGGAGCGTTTGCGGAACATCGTATTTTATGCCTATCTGTGGCTGCTGCCCATTTGTGAATTTTATGTGCTGGGCTGGGTCAGGCGGCGGTTCGCGCCCCATGAATGGCTGAAGGCACGCGCGGCTGTGGGTTGCCTTACCGCCCTGCTTGTGATAAGCTGTGTGGGTATGGGCGTACAGGGAAGACTTTCCAGCACGGAGGCCGTTCGGGAACTGACGAGCGGCGAGGCGGCGGCCTATGACGCGGAGATGAACGCCCGCTATCTCCTCTATCACGACCACGCCCGGCCTGATGTGACGGTGGAGCCGGTGAAGGCGCGCCCAAAGCTGTTGTACTGGAACGACATCACGCCCAGTATGTACGACTGGACCAATCAGGCGGTCAGCAATTATTATGGTAAAACGTCCATCGTGCTGGCCGAAGCGAAGGATTGAGAAAGAAGGTGGGGGCATGACGACCCTCTATCTGGTGCTTCCGTGTTATAACGAAGAGGAAGTGCTGCCCGAAACCGCAAAACGCCTGCGGCAGAAGTATGACGACCTGCTGGCCGCAGGGCGCATCACGCCCCAGAGCCGCATCGTCTTTGTGGACGACGGCTCCAAGGATAAAACGTGGCAGCTCATCACCCGGCTTCACGAAGGGGACAAGGTGTTCTCCGGCGTGAAGCAGTCCCGCAACCGTGGGCATCAGAACGCGGTGTGGTGCGGCCTGATGACGGTGCGGGACAAGTGCGACGCCGCCATCTCCATGGACGCCGATTTGCAGGACGACATCAACGCCATCGACGGTATGCTGGACAAGTTTGAGGACGGCTGCGACGTGGTGTACGGCGTGCGCAGCAGCCGCCAGACGGACACCTTCTTCAAGCGCACCACCGCCGAGGGCTATTACACCCTGATGGACAAGCTGGGGGTGGACTTGGTGTTCAACCACGCCGACTACCGCCTGATGTCCCGCCGGGCCATGGACGCCCTCTCTGAATTTAAGGAGGTCAACCTTTTTCTGCGGGGTATGGTGCCGCTGGTGGGCTTCCGCTCGGACGTGGTGACCTATGAGCGCAGCGAGCGCTTCGCTGGTGAGAGCAAATACCCCCTTTCCAAAATGCTGGCGCTGGCCTTTGAGGGAGTCACCTCCTTCAGTACCAAGCCCATCAAGCTCATTCTCGGCGGCGGCGTGTTAGCTGGCGTGTTGGGCGTTGTGCTGACGGTTATCAATCTGGTGCGTATGGCGCTGGGCGCGCCTATGGCGGGGCTGGCGGCGCTGACTTCCTCCCTGTGGATATTGGGCGGGCTGCTGCTGCTGGCGGTCGGTATTGTGGGCAGCTATGTGGGCAAGGCGTATCTGGAGACCAAGGGCCGCCCCCGCTATATCGTAGAGGAATTTTTGCACGACGGCGGAGATGAAAAGCAATGCTGAAAAAGATATTCGACGGAAAACTCGTCAAGTTCCTCATTGTAGGCGTGCTGAACACGCTGGTGGGCGCGGGCATCATGTTTGCCCTGTACAACATGGCGGGGTGCAGCTATTGGCTGTCCTCCGCCGCCAACTATGTGGTGGGCAGTATTCTCAGCTTTATCCTCAACAAGCGCTTTACGTTCCAAAACGGCGAGAGCCTGAAAAGCACCGTTCCCCGTTTTATCATCAACGTGGCGGTGTGCTATGTGGTGGCTTACGGCATTGCAAAGCCGTTGGTGCGTTACCTGATGAGCGGGTTCTCCCTCAAGGTGCAGGACAACGCCGCCATGCTGGCTGGCATGGTGTTCTATACCAGCCTGAACTACTTCGGCCAGCGGTTCTTCGCGTTCAAGGAGAAAAAATAAATGGGGAGGCGCATTCGCCATGTCCATTGCCCGCAGTCTGCAAAACGCCCTCAATGGGGAGTTCAACTTTGAAAAATACTTTTCCTGCCGGGAGAAATACCAGCAGAGCGGAAATTCTCTCGCCCGGTTTTGGTACGGCCACTATTGCGCCAAGCAGAACAACCGCTGGTGCGCCTCTATCCCCCTACCGCTGAAGCTGCCCCGCAGCGTCACTTTTCCCCACGGCATCAGTGGGATATACATTTCTGTCGGGGCGAAAATCGGGGAGGGCTGCACCATCTTTCAGCAGGTGACCATCGGCTCCAACACGCTGGAGGGCACCAAGCGTCCCGGCTCTCCGGTGATTGGCAAGAATGTATTCATCGGCGCGGGCGCTAAAATCATCGGCGGCGTCACCATTGGAGATAACGCCCGTATTGCGGCAGGGTGTACGGTGGCCAAGGACGTGCCGAGCGGCGCCACAGTCGTGCCCGCCTCTATCCGCATCATCGAGCGCACGGAGGTGCGGGAGAACAGGTTCCACGCGGTGCACGAAACGGCGGAGGATTGAGAAAGATATAAAAAAGAAGGAGAAAGCGGTTTTCCGCTTTCTCCTTCTTTTTTATTGTACTGGTGGGGTTTTACTTCTGCTCGTTCTCCGCTTCGGGGCAGCCGAGGCAGTGGCCGGAGCAGGTCCACAGCTTTTCAGAGGTGGGCGTCCAGTTCTTGGCGTAAGGAACGGTCTTGGCCACCAGTTCCTCCGGCGTTTCCACCGCCTGCACGTCGCTGCAATGAGCGCCCGTCTTCTTCACCAGCTCAGGCAGAACGTCGGGATTCTCCAGCATGGGGCAGGGACGGAGATGGTTCTCATTGAAGGGCTGGCCGTCGTGGTAGGCCATGAACAGGGGGGACTGGAGGCACTCCAGCAGGGTCTTCTCCCGAATGTTGGAGTCGGAATAGTGGATGAACACGCAGGGGTCAACGTCGCCGTTTGCATTGATGTGCAGGTAACGGCGACCGCCTGCGATGCAGCCGCCCACATACTCGCCGTCGTTCTGGAAGTCCATGGCGAAGATGGACTTGGTCTGACGGAAGCCGCGGATACGGTGGTACATCTTTTCGCGCTGCTCAGGGGACACCATCAGCTCCGGTACGGCATCCTTGCCCACGGGCATATAGTGGAAGTACCAGATGAACAGAGCGCCCATGTCGATGATGCTGTCGATGAACTCGTCGCTGCTCAGGTCGTCGCAGTTGGCGCTCGTGTAGCAGGCGGAGATGCCGAAGGGCAGCTTCTTCTCCTTCAGGATACGCATGGCGTTCATGACCTTCTCATAAACGCCCTCGCCGCGGCGGCTGTCGTTGGCGACCTCAAAGCCCTCCAGGCTGATGGCGGGAACGAAGTTCTTCACCCGCAGCATTTCATTGGCGAACTCCTCGTCGATGAGGGTGGCGTTGGTGAAGGACAGGAAGATAGCGTCAGAGTGCTTTTCGCACAGCTTGATGAGGTCCTTCTTTCGCACCAGCGGCTCGCCGCCGGTGTAGATATACATATAGGTGCCGATTTCCTTGCCCTGCGTGATGATGGAGTCAATTTCGTCAAAGGTCAGGTTCAGCTTGTTGCCGTACTCCGCGGCCCAGCAGCCGGTGCAGTGCAGGTTGCAGGCGGAAGTGGGGTCAAGCAGAATAGCCCAGGGCACATTGCAACCGTACTTTTCACGGGTTGCTTCCTGCTTGGGCCAGCCGTTCAGGTTGGCGTTAATCATGAAGTTCTGGAAGAACGTATCGCGCACGCCCTCATCCAGAGCATAGACCTTCAGAATCAAATCCCACCAGTTGCCCTTCTCCTCGATGGCCTTATCAAAGGCGGCACGCTGGGAGGTAAACAGGTCGGCGGGGGCGAATTTGTTGATGAGGTCCATCAGCTTGGGGATATTGGCCTCAGGGTCTTTCTTCAAATAGTCCAGCGCACGGTTAACACCGAACGCCTTCAGGCTGTCAGCAAAGCTCACAGGTGGTCACTCCTCTCTCCTTAGTTCACCACATTGTAAAACGCAAGTTGTTTTTTGTCGTTAGACAATCCCGCTGAAATGGGGGAAAGTTGGACACTTTTCAAAATTTGTCCCTTTTTTGTCAAGTGCCATAGAGGCTATCATTGCTGTGACAGCAAGGGAATCGAGGTGAGCGTATGGATAAAGAGACCGTTACCAGAGGTATTATCCTGTCTGTGGTGGAGCACACCCTGCGGGAGCTGGAAGCGAATCCGGAACGCACTGTGCGCAAGCTGGTGGATTTGGGCGACCACTTTGCAAAGGGACGTTTTCAGTCTTACTTTTTTGATATGGTACAGACCATGCTGACCGATGAAAATAGCGCCTATTATGATTTGGTGCGCCGCACCGCAACCGAAATCGACCGGGAGACGCTGAAAACCTTTGGGGTGAACCTGGGTTATAACAGTTATACTGTGGGCGCCCGCACCATTCGCGCCAGGGAGGCCGTTTGCGGGTATGACATCCCATGGGCGATTATGTTTCATATGGGGTACTGTGAAGCGCCGTTGGCTATCGAGGAATATGACCGCATGATGCGGGAAGGCGTGGAGACCGGTGTGCGCGCTTATATCTTCTATGTGCAGGACGAAACGCAGGCGCTGGGGCCGCTGCTGGAGCTGATGGGCTGTTTTCCCGATTGTGCTTTTCTGCTGGCGCTCCCAGCGGCGCTGGTCACGGACGAGGCGGTCAGCCAGCTTTGCGACCACCGGAACCTGATGGTGGCGGTGGCGTCGGAGGATGCGGACTTCCCGGCGGCTGCGGCCAAGCTGCGCCGGGCTCGGCGGTTGTATGCCTGCCACCGCCGCTACCGTAATACCGATGACGCCGCTTCTGTCTTGGACGGGAGCTGGGCACGGAAGGCGGCGGACGCCGGTTGCTGCTTTGCTTTCTGCCATGCGGATGAAGCGTGCCCCGATGAGGTGTGTGACGCGGTGCAGGCTTCGGTGGAGAAAGAGCGAAAGCGGCAGTCTGAAGGGGTCATCGCGTCGAACTACTATACTGACCACCTGTTCATTGACGGGGTCATCTCCGGAGAGGCCTGCTTTGTGGGCGTGATGCCTGACGGCACGGTGACCCGGTGCGACGGCAGGCGGGAAGTGCAGACCGGCATGAACGCAGCCGGAGCACCGCTTTGCGAGGTGCTGGCCGCTGTGTGCAAACGGGGCGGATTTGCATAAGCGGAAAGACGGCCCGCCGCGCAGGATACCCTGCGCGGCGGGCCGCGTTATGCGTTTGTGCTTATTGCTCATTGTCCAAATCTTTTAAGGTGGCCTTGGCCAGGCTGACCAGAACGGTGTGCATCCGGTGGAGGAACTCCTCATCAGATACGCCGCGTTCATCAATCAGCCAGCGGGCGATGGCCGACAGAAAGGCGTCAATCAGAAAATCGAAGAAAAAGCGGGCGTCCTGTTCCACGGTGTATAGCTCTTGAAAAAGGTACTCCAGGAGCGGCGTCATCACTTCACGGAAGTAGTCAGGGAAGGAATTTTGCCCTTCAATCAGCAGGGCGCTGCGATAAAAGCCGCGCTCACGGTAAAAATAGGAGCAGACCGCCGCGAACAGCGCCCAGCCGTTCTGGTAGTCGCTGACGCTCATGGCTTCGATAAACTCGGTGTAAAAAACCCAGTTGACCAAATCATATTTATCCTTAAAATGATAGTAGAAGCTTTTGCGGCTCATGCCGCATTCCTCGCAGATGTCGCCCACGCTGATTTTGGAAAAGGGCTGCTCTGCCATCAGGCCCTTCAAGGCCTGTGCCAGCGCCTTTTTTGTGATATTGGAATCGGACATGAAACCACCTCGTTTCGACGGGTCTGCTCCATTTTATCACAGAGAACGCAAAAATTGCAAGGCCGTCCTTCCGGACGGAAAAGGGGAGAAGACCTACGGAGCAAAAGAAACATAGCAATGCGGTGAAATGGCTGATACGCCTTCTGCCGCTGGTTGGCATGGTTGCCGTGATTGTCATCGCAGCGACCCAAGTGGAGGATTGGAGCGTGGAGGGACTCCTGCGTATGACCCCCCGCAACCCTTGGGCGGCCGTGGGCTTGATGCTGCTGTTTTTTGCCTTTAAGTCCCTGTCCTTTGTATTTCCGATTCTGGTCATTCAGATGGCGTCCGGCCTGCTGTTCCCGCTGCCCGCCGCGCTGGCGGTCAATCTTGCGGGGATGCTTATCAGCGCGCTGCTGCCCTATGGCATTGGGCGGTTTTCCGGCGGCGGGGCGGTGGAAAAGCTGGTGGAGAAGTACCCGAAGCTACAAAAGCTGACGGGCTTGTATCAGGGCAGGGAGTTGTTCTTTTCCTATCTGCTGCGTGTGGTGGGCGTGCCGCCCATGGATGTGGCAAGCTTGCTGCTGGGCGCTATGAAGCTGCGTCCTGTCCCCTATCTGCTGGGCAGTATGCTGGGCTTTCTGCCCATGACGGTTGCGGCCACCGTGATGGGGGCCAATATCAGCAGACCCGGCTCTCCGGCCTTTATCCTCTCCGTCACGGCGTGGGTCGCCATCATTGTGATTTCCATTCTGATTTACCGTCATGCCAGCAAGGCAAAAAAAGCGTCCTGACAGGCTGTATTTGGAACCGAATCGAGCGTTTAAAAAGCGCGCCGCAGGAAAAACTGCGGCGCGCTTCTTTCTTTGACAAAAAAGTGAATAAGTCAGACGGAATATGACAAACAGTTAACGAAACAGGGGTAGACAAACGCGAATTATTCTTGTATAATATAGACTGAAGATATAGCGTACGGCCATATCGTATCAGTAGGATTTACATATAAGGAGGAATATGAATATGCACACATGGAAACCGCTGACCGACCGTATCGAAAGCATCCATAAGAAGGTGCGCGACCGCGTGATTCAGGTCGACGCTGAGCGCGCTGAGATTGTCACGAAGGTATATCAGGAGAATGCCAACGTGATTCCCATGCTTCAGCATTCCCGCGCCATCAAGGCCGTCTGCGAGCAGATGACCCTGCGCGTCGAGGACGACGAGCTGATGGTGGGCAACCGCGCCAAGAACTTCTGCGGCAACGCCGTTGAGCCTGAGTGGACGGGCGGCGGCTGGATTTTGGGCATGGTCAAGTCCGGCGCTTACACCCTGAAGGAAGACGGCCTGTACCACAACCCCGAAACCGAGGACTTGGACATCGTCATCGACCCCGAGGACGTGAAGAAGCTGGAGGAAATCGACGCATGGTGGCAGCAGGGCCACACCATCACCTCTGCGGCCAATGCCTGGGTGCCCGAAGGCTATGACGAGCTGTGCAAGATGTGCGTCTGCGCCAACAAGAGCCTGATGCAGCCGGTGATGATGATGACCGCCGGCCACATGACCCCCGGCTATCAGAAAATCCTGACCGTGGGCTACGGCGCTATCCGCAAGCAGGCCCGCGACTGGCTGGACGAGCACAAGAACGACATCATGGGCGACGACATGAAGAAGTACATCTTCTATACCGCCGTGGTGGACATCTGTGACGGCGCTTCCACCCTCTGCCGCCGCTATGGCGAGCTGTGCGAGGAGAAGGCAAAGGCCTGCTCCGACGCCAAGCGTAAGGGTGAGCTGGAGACCATGGCCGCCAACCTGAAGTGGATTGCGGAGAACCCTGTCCAGACCTACTGGCAGGCTTGCCAGGCCGCGCTGCTGTACCAGCTCTTCCTGGCCATCGAGCGCCGCTATCCCGCCTGCTCCTTCGGCCGCTTTGACCAGTACACCTATCCGTACCTGAAGAGCGACCTTGAAAAGGGCGCCATCGACATAGACTTCGCGCAGGAGCTGACCGACTCCTTCTTCCTGAAGTCCAACTGCTTCTATGCTGCTGGCGCAGGCCCTGTCATGAAGACCACCGGCGTGGGCAACACCTATCAGCACACCACCATCGGCGGCGTTGACCCCATGACCGGTCTGGACGCCAGCAACGAGGTGACCTACCTGTGCTTGGAGTCTCTGGCCCGCTTGAGCCTCCACGACCCCACCATCTCCCTGCGCGTTCACAAGAACACCCCTGACCACCTGTGGGATGTGGCGCTGGCCGCGACGAAGATTGTGGGCGGCCTGCCCCTGTTCCAGAACGACGACATCATCATTCCCAACCTCCAGAAGGAGCTTGGCTTTGAGCTGTATGACGCCCGGAACTATGCCATCATCGGCTGCCAGGAAATCACCGGCAGCGGCTGCGACTACTCCGCCGCCAACGGTATCGCGCCCCCGTACGCCTCCATCCATTACAGCGCCCTGCTGGTGACCGCCCTCAACGACGGCAAGAACCCCTACAACGGAGAGCAGTGCTCCATCCACACCGGCTACCTGTATGAGATGAAGGACATCGAGGAGGTCAAGGCCGCATGGAAGAAGCTGGCCCTGTACTTCCTGAAGGCGCAGGTCAGCATCAACAACTGGGCGGAGTACCTGACCGCCTACCACGCCACCCTGCCCGGCATGTCTATCTCCATCGAGGGCTGCATGGAGAAGGGCGCCGACGTGACCTGGGGCGGCGCGAAGTACACCTCCTGCGGCGGCACCGGCACTGGCCTGGCCACCGTGGCCGATTCCCTGTGCGCCATTCAGTATATGTGCTTTGACAAGAAGCTCTGCACCACCCGCGAGATGTACGACGCCTATATGGCCAACTGGGAGGGCTATGAGGAGCTGCGTCAGCGCGTCATCAACGAGGCGCCCCACTTCGGCAACAGCGACCCCTATGCCGACGCGTTTATGAAGTGGGTCATCGACGTTTACTATGACACCTGCAAGGAGTGCTCCGGCGAGCATTACAAGGTGTTCAAGGCCGGCCTGTACGGCGCCAGCGACCACGTCAATCAGGGCTACACCGCTTGGGCCACCCCCGACGGCCGCCTGAAGGGCGAGCCTATCGCCGATGCCACCAGCCCCGTTCAGGGCCGGGATAAGAG
This sequence comes from Oscillospiraceae bacterium, assembly GCA_022793685.1. Classification (GTDB taxonomy): domain Bacteria; phylum Bacillota; class Clostridia; order Oscillospirales; family Oscillospiraceae; genus CAKUEI01. Next base: position 991 of record JAAWDI010000057.1, on the reverse strand, counting down.
CGGCCCCACCGCCGTTCTGACCTCCGCCTGCTGCTACGACCAGGGCAAGTTCATGGACGGCGTGGCGCTGAACATCCGCATCCATCCCTCCGCCGTGTCCCGCGACGACGGACTGGAGAAGCTGCGCGACATGACCAAGGCCTATATGGCCAACGGCGGCGTGGAGGCTCAGTATAACATCATCTCCACCGACACCATGCGCGACGCCCAGGCTGACCCGGATAAGTACCGCAATCTGGTTGTCCGTATTGCCGGTTACTCCGCCTACTTCGTGGAACTCAGCCACGACCAGCAGGAGGACTTGATTTCCCGCACCGAAAACAGCATCTAATCAAACAGCGCAAAAAGGGGCGGCCACCAGGCCGCCCCTTTTTCTAACAGGAGGGAGATACAGTTATGGAGAAAAAAGGCCCCATTCGTCCCCTGCATTTGGGGGTCAGCGTGGCAGACCTCGATGCGTCAATTCAGTGGTATCACGATATGCTGGATTTTGACCTAAAAAAGACCGTCAGGGTCGAGCATATCCGCTGTGACATTGCGGTGATGGGTCTGCGAGGGACAGATTTCGAGCTGGAGCTGTTCCACCACTGGGACAGCAAGCCAGTGCCGGAGGAACGCCTCGACCCGGACACTGACGTGCAGACCCAAGGAGTGAAGCACCTTTGCTTCTATGTGGAGGGGCTGGAAAAGAAAATCGAGCAGCTTCGGGCTGCGGACGTGACCATTGTCTGCGGGCCGGGCACATTCGAGCCGTACACCTTCTATTACATCCAGGATAACTCCGGCGCGCTCGTCGAATTACAAGAGCTTATCTGACCAAGAATGATTGAAAACCCCCGAAACGGCCCTATGCCGTTTCGGGGGTTTTTGTGTTTTACCGACAGCCGCTCCTCAAGATGTAGTAGCTTGGCCATAAGTGCCTGTCACAGCAGGAAAATTTCAAATTATTTTTGGGAAAAAAGGTAGACTTTTCCGCTCCACTTTTGGCATT
>JAAWDI010000056.1 GCA_022793685.1 Oscillospiraceae bacterium | reverse complement strand
TTCCGTGGGCGCGGAGACCGTGCGGCTCCCCTCGTTGACGTACCTCGCCGCGAACACCTCGTTGAAGTACCCATTGTGTACCATAAACGCGACCCGATAGACTTTGTCGCTGTTGGTCAGCAGCGGGTAAGGCTGCGGGCCGCTGGACAGGCGCTGCCCCCAGACCTGCTCGGCCTCAGAGCCCTGCAATCTCCACGCCACCTCGCCGGAGGCAAACTGTTCCTTGGTGGCCTTAACTGCCAAGCCGCCTCTGTGACAGGAGGTGTCCAGATAGTAGCAGGTTGTTATCGTTCCATCATCACCTCCAGCCACGCCGCCCACAGCGGCATTGGTTCCCGTGGCGGTCACCGTGCCCCTGTTATAGCAGTATTGCACTCGTTTCGATTGGCCCAAATAACCAACGACGCCGCCGACTCTGTTCTCACCCGAAACGCCGCCCTCGTTATAGCAGTTTGTCGCGCTGCCGCTTCCGACCACGCCGCCGACATTGTTCTTTCCCGAAACCGTGGCGGTGTTATAGCAGCCCGTCACCCTGCCGCGGCTCTCTCCGACCACACTGCCGGTATAGCTGCCGCCGGTGACCGTGCCGCCCACGCCCAGATTTTTGACCGTGCCGTCCCACTCGACATAGCCGAACAGGCCTTGATAATTTTCTGTGGTGTCGATATACAGACCGGTGATTTTGTGGCCGCCGCCCTCAAAGGTACCGGAAAACGGCTTACCGGAAATGCCGATGGGCATCTATTGGTCGTTGTCGCTGCCGTTCAGGTTCAGGTCTTTCGTCAGGGTCACGGTTTTATCCTTGTAGTTGTTCCCGGCGTTGACGCTGTCCCGGAAGGCCTTCAGCTCCTCCACGGTGGAGATGGTGAGGATTTCGGCCGGCTCGTTGGAGAAATAGACCTTGCCGTCGCTCTCCTGCTTGAGCCGGTAGTCGCTGCTGTCGCTGGACAGCTTTTTGAAGTCGTCCGCGCTGACGGTGTAGCCGTTCGCGCCCTGCACCGCGAGGACGGGGTCGGTGCTCGCCGGGCTGTCCGAGCTATCCGAGCTATACTCAAACTTGCTGAGGCCGATTTGGGCGTGCTCGCCCAAAGCCCCGGAAAGCTCCATCACCGCGAATGTGGTTCCCTGTTCGTCAGGCATCAGCACCACATTGCTCGCAACGCCGTCCTCAGCGTTGCCTGTGATGACCACGTCGCCCTTGACCTGAAAGGTTTGGTTCCACTTCCACGCCGCTACTATTTCCGGTGACGGTTCCGCCGTCCATGACGAAGGTTCCGTCTGACACATACACGCCGAGGCAGTCATCCGTGTCCACAAGGCCGCCGTGCATCCGGAACGTGCCGCCGTCTTGTATATATACGCCGGTGCGGGGGCCTGCGACCCTGCCGCTATAAAGGCACAGCTCGCCCTGTGTCGATATATTTTTGGTATGGTTGCCGTAAACGGTCCCGGTTGTGCCGCAGTCGCAGATGTTCACCTTCGCGTCCGCATCCACATCAATGACCGGGCGGGAGAAGCCGGGGTTGGGGTAAATGGCGTTCCCGGTGAAGGTGTGGCCGTTCAGGCACAGGTTCACCGTCCCGGACTCAATTTCAAGCCCCCTGATTGCCGTAATATCCCCGGCGAGGTAGTAATTCCCCGCGGGGAGGATATACGAATTGGCGCTTACGCTTGCCGCCACGCCGTCGATGTAGACCTTGCCGTCAGCGTCCTCGGTCAGGGCCTTGTCAAAGGTCACGGGGTCGTGGGTCTCGTCATGTCCGGCGCACGCCGCGCCGCAGATGGGATGGCTGTGGTCGGCCAACATCGCCGTTGCCCCTGTGGGCAGCAGACCCAGCAGCATGACCGTGGTCAGCAGCAGGCTTAAAAGTCGTTTTTTCATTTTGGTTTCCTCCGTTTCCAAAGGTTCTTGCCACAGGGGTTCCTGTGGCAAGCGGAGGGCTGCCCGCCGCCATCATGCCATTCTGCGTAAATTATACAGGAAGGACCGGGCATTGCGCAGACTTTTTGCGTGAAATGTTTTTCCGCCCTGCCCGAAGTGTGTGATTAAAATGGATAGGTATACCTTTGCGCCTGATTTTAGGACGCCTTGTATGGGACTGATGATACCAAAAATACTGCACTATATCCTGAGAGTGCTGGAGGGCGGGATACCCCCGGCGGTCTTTCTGGCCGTCCTTTGGGCCCTGCTGGAACCAAAATGCCCCCGCAAAACCGCCCGCCGGATACTCCTGGGCTTTCTGGGCGTGGCGCTGGCGGTACAGGTCGCGGTGCTCGCCGGAGGCGGCCGTCCGGAGCTGGCGCTCACCCTTCTGCCCCTGACCTTCTGTCTCCCCGCCATCTTGGGGGCGCACCTGTTGTCCCGCCGGCCCCCTGTCCCCACCGCTGTGAGCTGGCTGCTGGGCCTATTGTGCCAGCATTTGCTGCTGGTGACGCAAAAGCTGCTGGTGTTCCCCACAAACTGGCTGGGGGGCAAGGCGTGGTCATGGATTGCGCTGGTGCTGCTGGCATTGGCGGCGGCGGGGCTGATGGCTGTGGTGCTTCGGGTCTTTTGCCCGTCCTTCCGCTCCGCCGCCGGAGAGCTGAACGAACGCTGGTGGCCCTTGGGAGCCTTACTGGTGGTTCTGCTGGCCCTCCACTCCTACTTCATCTCCGGCCCCACCGCCCCCGTGGTGCTTATCATGCTGCTGCTTAACGCGTTGGCCGCTGAAACCCAAGCCCGAAAGTTCACCGTACAGATGGAGGCCCTGCGCCGGGATTACGAGCTGCTTCAGCGCAAGCTGGAGCTTGGCTGGAGCTATCGCCACGACGAGCGCCACCATATGCTGGCCCTGTCCACCCTCCTTCAGGAGGGCGAGGCGGACGCCGCTTTAGACTATGTGAGCGATTGGCAAGGCCAGCTCACCCGCATCGAGAGCCGAAGCTGGTGTAAAAACGCCGCGGTGAACGCCGTCCTTTCCGCCTATGTGCCCCAGGCGGAGGAGGCAGGCTGTACGGTGGAAACGCTGGTGTCCCTGCCTGAGGCCCTTCCAGTGGAAGAGCTACCTGTGCGTGGCCCTGGCCAACGCCATGGAAAACGCCATCCACGCCTGTCAGGCCCAGAGCGGGGACGCGCCCCGGCGCGTCAAGCTGGAGCTGACTCTGACCGACAACTGCCGCCTCACCCTCCATGTGGAGAGCTTCAACCACGACCGGGTGTGCACCTTGGCCGATGGCGCCCAGTGCGTCACCTCAGACACTCTGACCGCCCTGATGGAGCGGCTGGGCGGCGATTCCCGATTCTTTTCGCCCCACCGGGCCTATATCATCAATTTTGAGCACATCACCGCCCTGAATGCCGACAGCGTAGTTCTGTCCAACGGTCAGTGTTCCCCCGTGGCCCGCACCGCTCTCTCCGCCTTAAAGCGGGCCTATGTGGACTATCTTTCTCACGCAGGGCATTGAGCCCCTGAGGCACTGCAGAGCCTAAAGCGTACGGTGTGGGCGTCACCCGCAAGCTGCAAACGCTTGGTTATCAGTTCCGCCGGGCATGGCGGTTTCCGCAGAAAAAAGTGGGGCGCTCCGCTGGAGCGCCCCACTTTTTTAATCTAAAATACCCAGCCGCCCCAGCAGGACGGCGGCCATCTCTCTTGTCAGCGGCTCCCTTGGACGGCTGCCGTCAAACAGGCCCAGCGCCACCGCCCTGTACCAGTCCTCCGCCGCCCACGGACTGGGCGTTCTGTTGTCCGGCTCCGGCGTGGGCGTCTCCTGCCACGGGATATCCAGATAGCTCAAAATACCCTTACACTGCGCCTCTGCCAACAGCTTGCGGTAGGCGGCGCTTTTCAGCAGGGCCACCTCTCCCTCGTTGGTGTGGAAGCCCTGCTCCAGCAGGATGGCGGGCGCCACCGTGTTCCGCAATACATAAAAACGCTCATGCCACAGGGCAGGGGAGCGGGTCGCCACCCCTGCCTCTTCCACGGCGGAAATGACGGCGTTGGCCGCGATGTTCCGCTGGGCGGCCGCCCCCGCCACGGAGGTGTAGACGCTCCACCCCGCGGCGGACGACCAGCCCTCTCCCCCGGCGGCATTGGAGTGGAGGGAGACAAACAGGTTCAGGTCGGGGATGGAGTTGGCAATCTTCACCCGTTCCTCCAGATTGACCGCCTCGCCGCCCGTTCTGGTCAGCGTGACCACCACCCCGTGCCGCTGGAGGACGGCCTCCATCCGCTTGGCCATGTCCAGCGTAAATTCGTGTTCATAAAAGCTGCCGTCCGGCGACTGGTTGACATTGGACGCGTCATGTCCCGCGTCAAGGCAGACCTTTTTCGTGCTCATGGGAACGCCCTCCTTCTGATGCCCTGCCTGTGTGCGGCAGAGCCGTTCCCATCATTCTATGCAGTCGGCGGACGGAGGGTTCAGACGCAAAAAGCGGCGCTCTTCGAGCGCCGCTTTTCTTACTCTTTCTGTTTTAAGTACTCCAGCATGGCGGCGGCGGCTTTTTTGCCCGCGCCCATGGCCAGAATAACCGTGGCCGCGCCGGTGACCGCGTCGCCTCCGGCGAACACGCCTTCTCTTGTGGTGGTCACCTCATCGTCCGCCACCACAAGGCAGCCCTTGCGGTTGGCCTCCAAGCCTGGGGTGGTGGAACGAATCAACGGGTTGGGGCTGGTACCCAGCGCCATAATGAGCGCGTCCACCGTCAGAGTGAACTCGCTGCCCTCCACAGGCACAGGGCGGCGGCGGCCGGAAGCGTCCGGATCGCCCAGCTCCATCTTGATGCACTCCACGCCGGTGACCTGGCCGTTCTCACCCAGCACCTGCACCGGATTACACAGCAGGTGGAATTCGACGCCCTCCTCCTTGGCGTGCTCAATCTCCTCCGCGCGGGCGGGCATTTCCTTCTCACTGCGGCGGTAGACCACGTGAACGTCGGCGCCCAGCCGTTTGGCACAGCGGGCCGCGTCCATGGCCACGTTACCGCCGCCCACCACTGCAACGGTCTTGTGCCGACGGATAGGCGTGTCATACTCGTCCAAGTATGCCTTCATCAGGTTGATGCGGGTCAGGTATTCGTTGGCGGAGTACACGCCTGCCAGGTTTTCGCCGGGAATGCCCATGAACATGGGCAGGCCCGCGCCGGTGCCGATAAACACCGCCTCGTATCCCTCGCTGAACAATTCGTCCACCGAAACGGTTCGGCCCACCACGCTGTCAGTCTCAATCGTCACGCCCAGCGCTTTCAGCTTTTCCACCTCGTCGGCCACGACAGACTTGGGAAGCCGAAACTCAGGAATGCCGTACACCAGCACGCCGCCGGGGGTGTGGAAGGCTTCAAACACCGTGACGGCGCAGCCCGCCTTGGCCAGCTCGCTGGCGCAGGTCAGTCCGGCGGGGCCGGAACCAACCACCGCCACCTTGCGCCCATTGCAGGCGGGCTTTTCCGGCAAGCGGTGAATATTCTCCTGATACCAGTCCGCCACGAAGCGCTCCAGCCGTCCGATGCCTACGCTCTCGCCCTTCAGGCCGCGAATACAGGTCTTTTCGCACTGGCTCTCTTGGGGGCAGACCCGCCCGCTGATGGCAGGCAGGGCGTTGGCGGAGGAAATAATTTCATAGGCGGCGGCAAAATCGCCCTCCGCCACCTTCAGCACAAAGCCGGGAATGTCAATGCCAACGGGGCAGCCCGGCACACAGGCGGGACGGGGGCAGCCCAGGCAGCGTTTGGCCTCTTCCATCGCCATTTCCGCCGTATAGCCCAGCGCCACCTCGTCAAAATTGCGGTTGCGCACCGCCGGGTCCTGGGACGGCATGGGGTGCTTGTTCGGACTCATATTCGCCATATTACCGCACCTCCCCGGTCAGATTGCAGGCGTGCTTTTCCTGCTCCCGATAGATGGCGTTTCGATTCGTCAGCTCTTCAAAATCTACCTGATGGCCGTCGAAATCGGGGCCGTCCACACAGGCGAACTTAGTTTCGCCGCCCACGGTGACCCGGCAGCCGCCGCACATGCCGGTGCCGTCCACCATAATGGGGTTAAGGGATACCAGCGTTTTGATGCCGTATTCCTTGGTGGCCAGCGCCGTAAACTTCATCATGGGCACCGGCCCGATAGCGATAACCAAATCATAGCCCGCGCCGTTGTTGATTTCACGCTTGAGTACGTCGGTCACAAGGCCGTGCTCGCCGTAACCGCCGTCGTCGGTGGTGATGAACAGGTTATCGCAGGCCGCCTTGAACTCCTCCTCAAAAAAGAGCGCGTCTTTATTCCGAAAGCCCACAATCAAATCCACCGGAATACCGGCGGCGTGAAGGGCCTTGGCTTGGGGATAGGCGATGGCGCAGCCCACGCCGCCCCCCACCACACACACCTTTTTGGTGCCTTCGGGGATTTCAGTGGGCTTGCCCAGAGGGCCGACAAAATCCAGAATGTCCTGCCCCGCCTCCAATTCCGCAAGGCGGGCGGTGGTCGCCCCCGCCGTCTGGAAAATGACGGTGGCCGTCCCGGCGGCGGTATTGTACTCTGCGATGGTCAGGGGAATTCGTTCCCCCCGCTCGTCGATGCGCAGGATGACAAACTGCCCCGGCAGCGCCTTTTTGGCGATTCGGGGCGCTTCTACTTCCAGCAAAGTCAAAATCGGGTTGAGACTCACTCTTCTCACGATTTTTGCCAAGATATATCCCGCCCTTTTTCAGTCAAATAATAGGTTGTTACAATTTTAACACCTATGTCTGAAAAGTCAATGATAAATTCCTGACAACCGTCAGTCTGCACAAATTTGCATCTCCGTCGCCATTCAAAATCCTTTACAATCCACAAGTGGCATGCTACACTGAATACAATGTCCGTAATTTCACAAAGAGATAAGGAGGAACCTCCATGGCCGCGCCGTTTAATCCGTACCCCAATGTGTTCTCCCCCCTGAAGGTGGGCGCGCACACCCTGAAAAACCGCATCGAGTTCTCCCCTCTGGTGAGCAACATGGTCACCAAGGACGGCGAGATTACCCAAGATTACATCAATTTCGTTGAAACACAGGCCAAAACAGGCGCCGCCCTCATCACCATCGGCGCCACGCCGGTCAACCGGGGGCTTGCCCGTGAATACCACTCCGAGGTCAATGTCTGTGAAGACGCCATGCTCAACGGCCTCCACCGTTTGACTGAGACCGCCCATATTTTCGGCGCAAAGATGAGCGTGGAGTTGTTCCATTCCGGACTGGGCGGCGACCCCTCCCTCAGCGGCAAGCCCTATGTGCTTGGCCCGTCCAACTTCCCCATTCCCAACCAAATTCAGCACGTGAAGGTTATGGACCAGAGCGACATTGAAGCCGTCATCGCCGACTTTGTGGACGCCGCAAAGCGCTGCCAGCAGGCGGGCTTTGACTTCGTCATGCTGCACGCCGCCCACGGCAATCTGCTGGCTCAGTTCCTCTCCGAGCGCACCAACAGGCGTAACGACCAATACGGCGGCAGCATAGAAAACCGTCAGCGCTTCCCTCTGATGGTGCTCAAGGCGGTGCGGGAAGCCGTCGGCCCCAAAATGGGCATTGAGATGCGCATTTCCGGCGATGAAATCGTCGAGGACGGCATGCGGGTGGAGGAGACCATCGAATTTATCAAAAAGGCGCAGGAGTACATCGACCTGGTTCACGTCTCTGCCGGCCTTATTGTGGAATACCGCGCCCAGTTCTACACCATGCCCCCCTACTATCGGGAAAAGGGTTGCAACGTCAAATATGCACGGGCGGTTAAGCAGTGTCCGGACATCCATATCCCCGTCACCACCGTGGGCGGCATCGTTTCCTGCGAAATGGCAGAGCAAATCATCGCCGAGGGCAGCGCCGACATGTGCGCCATGGCCCGCGCCCTGCTGTGCGACCCGGACCTTTTGAATAAGTCCTATCGCGGTCGGCCGCAGGATGTGCGCCCTTGCCTCCGCTGCTGGGGCTGCGCCGACACCTTCGGCGCCTACACCCGCTGCGCGGTGAACCCCCAGCTTTCCCGAAGCGACAAGTATTCCACCGTCCATCCCGCCCCCAAGAAAAAGAAGGTCGTGGTGGTCGGCGGCGGCGTGGCGGGCATGATGGCCACCCGCACGCTGGTAGAGCGGGGCCACGATGTGGTGCTCTTTGAGAAAGCATCCCGTCTGGGCGGCCTGCTTCACGACATCTCCTGCCTTTCCTTCAAGGACGACCAAAAACGCTATGCCGACTGGTCGGTACGCACCACCATGGCCTGCGGCGCGGATATTCGCCTGAACACCGAGGCCACACCGGAGCTTGTCATGGCGGAAAAGCCGGACGCCATCTTCGTGTGCACCGGCTCCACGGTGGCCAAGCCGCCGGTGCCCGGTCTGGATGGGGAAAACGTCTACAACGTCATGGACGTGGACTCCGGACGCAAGAATGTCAAGGGCAAGATTGTGGTGTGCGGCGGCGGCGTCAGCGGATGCGAGTGCGCCTTGCAGCTCGCTTATGACGGCAACGACGTCACCGTGGCGGATATGCTTCCGGCGGAGGAATTCGCGGCGGGTTTGAGCATGATTACCCGCACCATGCTGCTGATGCTGCTGGAGGACAACGGCGTTAAACTGGTGGGCGACCGCTCTGTGCGGGAAATCAACAAGGACGGCGTGGTGGTGGCAGACCGCGGTTGGAAAACCGAGCTGCTGGAGGCCGACTATGTGGTGGAGTCCTTCGGCATGAAGTCCACCAACGCCTCCGCCCAAGCCTACCGCGACCTGATTCCGGAGGTGTACATTGTGGGCGACGCCAGCGAGGTCAAGAACATCAAAAAGGCCAACCACGACGCATACAATCTGGCCTGCAACGTGTAAAACTTCACTGCATAGACAAAAAATGCCTCCGGCAGAGCAATCAAACTCCGCCGGAGGCGTTTTTATGCGCTTTTCAGGTCTCTGACGTCGTGCTCCACCTCGGTCATCCGTCCTTCCAGCTGATAGGTGCGCTCCACCAAAGTGTTGTGCGCCTGCACTTTTTTCTCCAACTGTTCGATGCGGTACCGGGTCAGGCTGCTGGACGCCAATACGCCCAGTAGCGAGCCGCCCAGCGTCCCGATGAGCGACACCATCGCTACCACAATTTCCGGTTCCATTCCCCTCCCCCTTTCTTCCTGCCAGCATAGCATACCCTATCGGCTCCAGGGGTTCTATTTGCCGTGCGCCTTGCCGCCGTATAAGCGTTTTCATCCGCAAGGGCAAAAAGATTCCGCAATCTGCAAATCCGCTTTTGGCCGATGGCGCTAATGCGCCGTAAATTTGAAGCCATACAGCGGCGGAAAATTTGCACATGGGCGGCCTCAAAGGGCGGGGCGACCAACGGGAGTGGGACCAAATAAAAACCGACCTGTTTAGACAGGTCGGTTTTTATTTGGTGGAGACGACAGAACTCGAATCTGTGACCCCTTGCGTCTGAAGCAAGTGCTCTACCGGCTGAGCTACGCCTCCGTATTCATTTGTGGGTTCCCCGAAAGACGGCGCACCGCCGTCTTTCGGGGTGGTGACGCGTACGGGAATCGAACCCGTATTACCGCCGTGAAAGGGCGGTGTCTTAACCGTTTGACCAACGCGCCATATTGCCATTATCCCGCCGGAACTCCAGCGGCGGCGCCAGAAAATCAAAGGCAGTTCCCAAAGCGGCGCACTCCGCGCCGCTTTGGGAATTGGTAGCGGCGACTGGATTCGAACCAGTGACACCCCGGGTATGAACCGAGTGCTCTGACCAACTGAGCTACGCCGCCATAACGGGCTCCTCGACAGGGCTTGGTTATTATACCCGATTTCATGAGGTTTGTCAACCAAAAATTTTCCGGTCTCTTGCACCTGTTATGGCGGCGTACAAAACCAAACTTTAGGGGTTCTTGGCCCGCTCGCCCAAGTCCTTCAAAATGCCTTCAAACTCGCTGTAATAGGCGGATTTGTTTTTGTGTCCCTCCAGGTGCAGGGTCATCTCCTCCAGACTGGCCATCACGGTGGGTATCCACTGATAGGGAATGGAAATCAGGAAAATACCCGCTTCATCATAGAGCTGTCGGCCAGCGGGGCCGTGCACCAAATCAGGCACCACATAGTTGATTTTGCCCGTCTTATAAGGGTAGAGCAAAAACCACGAGCAGCCCATGACCGTGGTGCAGCGGGATTCATATACCACGCCGGTGGAATAGGCCGCCGCCCGCAGCACCATCTCCGCCTGCTTGGAATTGCCGGAGATAACCAGCACGTCTGGCTCAAAGGTCATCTGGTCCACCGGCGCGAAGGAAACGTAGTTCACGCTGTCCTTGTCCAGGCGGGTCACATGCTGGTAAATATGCTGGTTGGCCCGCGGCTCCTGAAAGGCCTTCAGCCGTGCGCCAATCTGGCCGCTCTCTGCCAGCGGAGCCATATCTTCCATGCCCAGCAGAATTTTGCCCACGCAGGTCTCGTCGTTTTCGCGGGAGAAGTAGAGGGGGCGGCGCTCCTTCTGGGCCATGCGGAAAATCTCGCACAGGGACATGTGTGCGTCCTTCTCCAGCGGGGGAACGTTCTCCGGGCGGAAGAAGTCGAATTTCACGCCCATGGGGGTCTCTTTCAGCTCCAGCTTATTCAATACGGAGTAGTCGGGATGTAAAAAGGATTTGCTCATGTTCCATACCACCATTTCTTCCGGGACAGCCCCGTTTTTTCCCATTTTAGCATACCGGGCAGGCAAACACAAGAAGTCGATTTTAATCTCCTTTGAACGGCTTTTTATCTTCCTTAAATTTTCCAATGGTAAGATAATCTGCGGAAAGGGGTTGATACTATGGCAAGAGCTGTAATGAAAGTCGCGACTGTTCTCTATCTTATTTTGGTCGGGCTGCTCTTTGTATTGGTGCTCGTCTCCAGAGAAGTCTCCTTCGTGCCTATCATTTTTTGCGCTATCTACTGCTTCCCTTTTACGACTTATGCAACCGTCAAAGTGATAGACCTCTACCCCCTCGAATTTCCGGAGGAGAAAAGCATCTGGTGGGGACACGTCTTTTCCACCCCCTCATCACCGAGGGAAGAAAGCCCAGAACTGAAATTCTGGCAATGCGCTGCGCTTCTATGGCAAGTCCTTTTCTTCATCCCAGCCGTCCTTTTGGGGGTCGCAAATTTCTCCTTATGATAACAGGCCATGCCCGCTTTTGCGGACATGGCCTGTTATGACTTTACGCGTAATACTTGGCGCAGCTTTCAAAGATAGGCTGGTGCTTGTTGCCGGAGATATTCTTCACCAGCCGTTCCGTACACCGTTCGGTGTGGCCCATCTTGCCAAACACCCGCCCGTCGGGGGAGAACACGCCCTCGATGGCCTCCAGCGAGCCGTTGGGGTTGCCGGAAATGTCCATAGTGGGCGCGCCGGTGCCGTCCGCGTACCGGGTGGCGACCTGTCCGCCCGCAATCAGCCTGTCCAGCACCTGGCGGGGAGCCACAAAGCGGCCCTCACCATGGGAGATGGGGATGGTGTACCGGTCGCCCACCTCTGAGCACAGCATCCAGGGCGAGCGCACAGAGCTGACCACGGTGGTCACATACCGGCTCTGGTGCCGTCCGATGCGGTTAAAGGTCAGGGTGGGGCTGCCCGCGCCGGCGGGAACGATTTCGCCCTTGTCGATAAGGCCCAGCTTCACCAACGCCTGGAAGCCGTTGCAGATACCCAGCATCAGGCCGTCCCGGTTACGGAGCAGGTCGTGCACCGCGTCAGTCAGGGCTTGATTTCGGAAAAAGGAACAGATGAATTTTGCGCTGCCGTCCGGCTCGTCGCCGCCGGAAAAGCCGCCGGGAATCATGATGACCTGACTTTGTTCAATGGCCTTCCGCATCCCGTCGATGGACTCCTGAAGCGCCTGTCCCGTCAGGTTGCGCACCACAAAAATTTCCGGGTCCAGTCCCGCCCGCAGGCAGGCGGCGGCGGAGTCATACTCGCTGTTGGTGCCGGGGAAGGCGGGAATGACCACCTTGGGACGGGCAATCTTGTGCTTGGCTACATAGGGCGGCCGCTCCTTGCAGGCAAATTCAGTCAGCATACTGTTGCCCGCGTCCGCACGGGTGGGGTAGACCTCTTCCAGGGGCGCCTCCCACAGGCGAAGCAGTTCGTCCAGCTCCACCCGCTCCTTGCCCCAGGTAAAGCGGAAATCAACCTGGGTGTATCCAATCAGGTCGCCCTCTGTCACGTCGGTGGCGCACTCGGCCACGATAGCCCCGTACATGGGCAATAGCAGGGCGTTGGCCGTGACGGTGTCCTCCGCCGCAAAGCCGATGCGGTTGCCGAAGGACATCTTCACCAGTCCTTCCGCCGCGCCGCCTGCGCCTACCGCCCACGCCGCGTGTACCTTTCCCGCCTTGCACAGCTTGTGGAAAGCGTCCCAGCTTACGCTGCCGTCCTTCCCCTCTTCCGGCAGGAAGAGCCGCACCGGATGACCTGCTTCCTTGAACTCCGGCGACAGCACATCACCGATTTCCGCCGGGGCAATGGCAAAGGAAATCAAAGTGGGCGGCACATCCAAGTCAAGGAAGCTGCCGGACATGGAGTCCTTGCCGCCGATGGCAGCCACGCCGAGGGCAAGCTGGGCCTTCAAAGCGCCGAGCAGGGCGGAGAATGGCTTGCCCCAGCGTTCCGGCTCCTCACGCAGTTTTTCAAAATACTCCTGAAGGGAGAGATAAGCGCGTTTCGGGTCGCAGCCCGCAGCGGCCAGCTGAGCCACCGAATGTACCACCGCCGAGTACGCCCCGGCAAAGGGGTCGCCGGCGGACAGATAGGGGTCAAAGCCGTTGGCCATCACCGAGCAGGTGGTGGTTTCTTTCCCCGGCGCAACCGGCAGAAGCGCCGCCATAGTCTGAGTGGGCGTGAGCTGTTCCTTGCCGCCGAAAGGCATCAATACACTGGCCGCGCCCACGCTGTTGTCAAACCGCTCCACCAGTCCCCGCTGGGAGCAGATGTTCAAATCCTGCACCAGCGTCTTCAGACGCTCCGCCATGGGCGGCTCCTCACAGGAGCCGTCGCCACAATCGTGACCGTGCTCCTCCTCTTCCGCCTGTAAGGGAGCGGACACCCGCACCTCCGTGTGCTTGCTTGCGCCGTTGGTGTTCAAAAAGGCGCGGGACAGGTCGGCTATGGTCTGGCCCCGCCACGTCATGGTCAGCCGGGGGGATTCCGTCACCTCCGCCACCGGATAGGCCTCCAGATTTTCCGCGTCGGCATAGCGAATGAACGCGTCCACATCTCCGGCGGCCACCACCACCGCCATACGCTCCTGACTTTCGGAGATGGCAAGCTCGGTGCCGTCCAGACCGTCATACTTTTTGCGCACCTTGTCCAAGTCGATGGCAAGGCCGTCCGCCAGCTCGCCGATGGCAACGCTGACGCCGCCTGCGCCGAAGTCGTTGCACCGCTTGATGAGGCGGGTCACCTGCTCATTGCGGAACAGCCGCTGAATTTTCCGCTCCTCCGGAGCGTTGCCCTTCTGCACCTCGCTGGCCATGGTGGTGAGGGACTCTAAATTGTGGGTCTTGGAAGAGCCGGTGGCCCCTCCAATGCCGTCCCGGCCTGTGCGGCCGCCCAGCAGGAGCACCACGTCGCCCGGCTCCGGACGCATGCGCACCACAGCGGACGCAGGGGCGGCCCCCACTACGGCGCCTACCTCCATGTGCTTTGCCACATAGCCGGGGTGGTAGACCTCCCGAACAATGCCAGTGGCAAGGCCAATCTGGTTGCCATAGGAGGAATAACCTGCCGCCGCCGTCTGGCACAACTTCCGCTGGGGGAGCTTGCCGGGCAGGGTGTCCTTCAGGGGGGTACGGGGGGCGCCGCAGCCGGTGACCCGCATGGCCTGATAGACGTAAGACCGCCCGGAAAGGGGGTCGCGGATAGCGCCGCCCACACAGGTGGCCGCGCCGCCGAAGGGCTCGATTTCGGTGGGATGGTTATGAGTTTCGTTCTTGAACATCAGCAGCCAGTCCTGCTTTTGGCCGTCCACCGTGGCGTCCACATGGATAGAGCAAGCGTTTATCTCCTCGCTCTCGTCCAGATTTTGCAGCAGTCCCCGCTTTTTCAGGGTTTTGGTTCCAATGGTGGCAATGTCCATCAGCGTCTGGGGCCGCTTGGCGGCCTTCTCCTCGCCGTACACCTCCACTCGGGCGGCCAGATAGTCCTCATAGGCTTTCAGCACCCGCTCGTCCTCAATATTCACGCCGTCAATGTGGGTGGAAAAGGTGGTGTGGCGGCAATGGTCGCTCCAATAGGTGTCCACCAGCCGCAGCTCCGTGACG
>JAAWDI010000055.1 GCA_022793685.1 Oscillospiraceae bacterium | reverse complement strand
TTTTATGGCCCCGCCGGTTGGGGCAACTTCCTTACGGGAGTTGCCCCAAAGGCGCGAACCGCTTTTTGAATATCGGGATGTGGGTTCAGCAGACCTTGACCGTCCAGCCGAACTCGTCGGGGAGGAGGCCCCACTGGATGCCGGTGAGGGTGTCGTACAGCTTTTGGGTCAGCGAGCCGATTTTGCCGCCGCTGACGGTGACCTTCCGGTCGTTCCAAGCCAGCTCTCCAATGGGGGAGACCACGGCGGCGGTGCCGGTTCCCCATGCCTCGTCCAGTTTGCCGCTTTCCGCGGCGGAGAACAGTTCCTCAGCGGAAAGCAGCCGCTCCTCCACCGGCAGGTCCCAGTGCTGCATCAGCTCAATGCAGCTCTTACGGGTGATGCCGGGCAGCACTGAGCCGCTGAGGGAGGGGGTGACCACCTTGCCGTCAATCTGAAACATGACGTTCATAGCGCCCACTTCCTCAATATATTTGCGGTGAACGCCGTCCAACCACAGTACCTGCGAATAACCCAGTTCCTCCGCGCGCTGTCCTGCGCGGATAGAGGCCGCATAGTTGCCGCCGCACTTGGCGAAGCCGGTGCCGCCCCGAACGGCGCGCACGTCGTCGTTTTCCACATAAATCTTCACCGGGTTGATGCCCTCAGGGTAGTAAGAGCCGACGGGAGAGCAGATGATGGCGAAAATATAGCTGTGGGAGGCGTGAACGCCCAGATTGGCATCCGTGGCAATGACGAAGGGACGCAGGTAAAGGGAGGTGCCGCTCTGGCTTGGCACCCAGTCCCGCTCGAGGCTGACCAGCTGCTTGAGCGCTTCTAAAAACAAGTCCTCCGGGATAGCGGGGATGCACATGCGCTCACAGGAGTTGTTCATCCGCTTGATATTCTGGTCGGGGCGGAAAAGCTGCACGCCGCCGTCGGGGGTGCGGTAGGCCTTCAGCCCCTCAAACACCTCCTGGGCGTAATGGAACACCATGCAGGAGGGGTCAAGCGAAAAGGGGCCGTAGGGGACAATGCGGGCGTCGTGCCAGCCCTGACCGGCGTGGTAATCCATAAGGAACATATGGTCGGTGAACTGCTTGCCGAAAAGCAGGGTGGCGGGGTCGGGCTTGCTCTTGGGCGCAGTGGTGCGTTTCACTTGTATCTCTTGCATGATGTGACCTCCTCTTCCTGGTTTTGGCGGGCCAAAATCGGAATTTTTGCAGGAAGAACAGCTTCCTGTTGCAGTAGATTATACCAGCCTGTCCCAGCTCCTGCAAGAGAAAACTTGACGGAATTTGCGGGGATGAAACGGGCGCTTATCGGGCAAAACGATTGCCCAAAGTGGGCTTGTGCTTTTCCGGAGGTTTTGTTATAATAGTATAAATCGGCAAGAATGAGGAAAAGGAGGCGTGACGATGAACAAAAAAATATCCCTGATGCTGCGGCCCGGACTGCGGCCATTGTTCCTGTTCCTCATTCTGTTTGCGGTTGTCTCCGCTTTCTTTAACGTCTATGTGGCCATCGGGGAATTTGTGCTGGTGGTATTGCTGTGGGCTTATGTCAGCCGCGACCAGAGCCGCCGCCGCCGCGAGATTGTAAAGTATATCGAAGGCGTCACCGGAAACATGGACGCCGCCGCCCAGGATAGTATGCTCAATTCGCCGCTGGCCATGGTCATCTTTCGTCCGGAGAGCGATGAAGTGATTTGGTCCAACGACCGCTTTGCCCAGTTGACGGATAATCCGGAATCTTTGCTGGAGAGCCGCTTGTCCGAAGCGGTGCCCGGCTTTTCCACTCGGTGGCTGCTGGAGGGCAAGACCGAATGTCCCGAAGAAGTGACGGTGGGGAACCGCCGTCTGCGGGTGTTCGGAAATCTGGTGCGGGGCAGCGAGAAGGAGGGGGGCGGCTATCTGGCCACCACTTACTGGCTGGACGTCACCGAGCTTTCCAATCTGCGGGATGAGTATTATGCCAGCCGTCCGGTGCTGGCGGTCATTGTGCTGGACAACTATGACGATTTGATGAAAGGGCTTCAGAGCGAGACAGAGCGCAGCGCCGTACGCAGTCAGCTTGACGCGAAGCTCAACGAGTGGGCGTCCCCGTCCGGCGGTATGCTGTGCCGCTATGACCGTGACCACTATCTGTTTCTGTTTGAGGAGCAGGCGTTGCCGCAATATCTGGAGAATAAGTTCTCGCTGCTGGATACCGTCCGCGGTATTGACACCGGCGCCGCCGGAATGCCTGCCACCCTGTCCATCGGCGTGGGCAAGGACGCCGGTTCCTTTGACGAATTATTAAAATACGCGAATTTGGCGCTGGAGATGGCGCTGTCCCGCGGCGGCGACCAGGCAGTTGTCAAAAACCGTTTTAACTTTGAATTTTACGGCGGCCGCACCAAGGAGATGGAAAAACGCACCAAGGTGAAGAGCAGGGTGATGGCAAATGCCCTCTCCGAGTTGGTGGCGGACTCCTCCAAGGTCTTTATCATGGGACACAAGTATCCGGACATGGATTGCAGCGGCGCTGCCGCCGGATTGTGCGCCATTGCCCGCAAGCGGGGCGTAAGCGCCTATATCATCAAACCGGAGCCAGGCGCGCCGTGCAGCGTGATGGTGGATAAGCTGGCGGCGCTGCCGGAGTATGAAGGGCGCTTCATCACAGCGCAGGACGCCCTGCTGGCCGCAGACTCCAAATGCCTGCTGGTGGTTGTGGACACCAACCGTCCGGAGCAGGTGATGGCGGAGGAGCTGCTGCTTTCCTGCAACCGTGTGGCGGTCATTGACCATCACCGTCGGGCCGCGACCTATATTGCGGATGCGGCGCTCAATTACCACGAGCCTTACGCCTCTTCCGCCAGCGAGCTGGTGGCGGAGCTGCTGCAATATATCATTGAGCCTGCCGACCTGCTTCGAGGCGAGGCGGAAGCCCTGCTGGCCGGCATTGTGCTGGATACCAAGAATTTCACCATGCGCACAGGCGCGCGTACCTTTGAGTCGGCGGCCTACCTGCGCCATTCCGGTGCAGACACCGGAGCGGTGCGCAAGCTGTTCCAAAATGATTTGTCCGGCACCATCGCCCGTTATGACATTATCCGCAACGCGCGTATGTACAAGTCAGGTATTGCTGTGGCCAAGGTGGACCACCCGGTGAGTCGAGTGACTGCCGCGCAGGCCACCGACGAGTTGCTCAATATTTCCGGTGTTGAAGCGTCTTTCACCTTGTTCCAGGCCGACGAAGAGGGGGAAACGATATACGTTTCCGCCCGCTCCATGGGAGATGTCAATGTGCAGGTCATTCTGGAAAAGCTGGGTGGCGGCGGAAACGGCGCAACTGCGGGCGCGCAGGTGTCCGGTCATTCGCTTGACGAGGTGCATCAGACGTTGATTCAGGCAATCGATACCTATCTGGCGGACGAGTAAACCCTGCCGGAAAATGAGGAGGAAATATCCATGAAAGTGATTTTACAGAAAGACGTGAAGGGCCAGGGGAAAAAGGGTCAGATGGTGGAGGTCTCCGACGGCTATGGGCGCAACTACCTGCTGCCCCGCAAGCTGGCGGTGGAGGCCAACGCTGATAATATGAACACCATGAAGCTTCAGGAAAAGGCGCGCCTTGCCAAGGAAGCGGCAGAAAAGGCAGAGGCCGAGGCCACGGCCGAGAAGCTGAAGGGCTGCGTGGTGAAGATTCAGGCCAAGGCGGGCAACGGCGGTCGGCTGTTTGGCGCCGTGACCTCCAAGGAAATCTCCGAGGAATTGAAGAAGCAGTTTGGCTTGGACATTCAGAAGTCTAAAATCGTGCAGGACGACCCCATCAAGAGCTTTGGCAGCTTCGAGCTGAAGTGCAAGCTGGGCTATGAGGTGACCGGCACGATTTATGTGGTGGTAACAGAAGCGTGAGCATAGGCGCGCAGGCGCGAGAAGGGTAAAAAGGACGGTGACGGTATGGACGACGAACTCTTTGCACGGCAGATGCCCCACAGCGTTGAGGCGGAGCAGGCCGTCATCGGCTCCATGCTCATTGACGAGCGGTGCGTGCCTCAGGTGATTGAGGCGCTGACCGTCGACGATTTCTATGTGCGCCAAAACCGTGAGATATTTGAAACAATTTTCTCCATGTTTAACTTTTCTATCACCATCGACCCGGTGACGGTTTTGGAGCAGATGCGCCAAAACGGCGTATATGACGAGCAAAATTCCCGCAGCTATCTGCTTCAGCTGATGGACACAACGCCCACGGCCTCCAATGTGGGGGAGTACATCAGCATCATGAAGGACAAGGCGCTGCTGCGGCGCATTGCCGAGACGGCGGGCGACATCACCGCCATGATTCAAAACGGAACGGACACCGGACAGGACGTGCTGGAGGCGGCGGAAACCCGTATTTATGGCATTCGCCGGGGGCGTGCCGCTCAGGGTTTGGAACATATTTCGTCCGTTTTGCTGACGGTGTATGAGCGGCTGGCAGAGCTGGCCGCCAGCGACAGCGCCGTACCGGGGCTGTCCACCGGCCTTGCGGACTTGGACCGTGCCATTGCGGGCCTGAATCCATCCGACCTCATTCTGCTGGCCGCTCGCCCCGGCATGGGCAAAACGTCCATGGCGCTGAACATTCTATTGCAGGTGGGCAAGTATTCCGGCAAGACGGTGGTGTTTTTCTCGCTGGAAATGAGCCGGGAGCAGCTTGCCATGCGCCTTATCTCCAACGAGTCCTTTGTGGACAACAAACGGCTTGTGACCGGGCGGCTCGATGAAGACGACTGGACGAAAATCGCCGCCGCTTCCGCCGCTCTGAACCAGACTCAGATTTTAATCGACGACAACCCCTCCCTGACGGTGGCGGATATGAATGCCAAATGCCGCAGGGTGGAGAACCTCGGCCTTGTTGTGGTGGACTACCTCCAACTGATGCAGGCCGCCGGCGGCAAGAGCGACCGGGGCGAGAACCGCCAGCAGGTGGTGTCCGACATCTCCCGCGCCTTGAAAATCATGGCAAAAGAGCTGAACGTGCCCGTCATCTGCCTCAGCCAGCTTTCCCGCGGCCCGGAAAGCCGCGCTGATAAGCGGCCCATGCTGTCCGACCTGCGTGAGTCGGGCGCCATTGAGCAGGACGCGGATATCGTCATGTTCCTCTACCGGGAGGACTATTACGACGACGCGACGGAGAACCACAATGTGGCGGAGTGCATTATCGCGAAAAACCGCCACGGCGAGACGGGCAAGGTCTACCTCCAGTGGCTTCCGGAGTACACGACCTTTCAGAATTTAGAGCGCCGTTACGAAGAGGACTACGGATGACCGTTGCTTTTCGGAACGCGGTTGTGGCGCTCATCGACGAATACGATATGTGCCCGCCGGGGGAAACGGTGCTGTGCGCCCTTTCCGGCGGTGCGGATTCCATGTGTCTGACCCACTTCGTGGCGGGACTGGGAAGGGAGCGGGGGTTTACCGTCTGTGCCGCCCACTTTGACCATCGCCTGCGGGGGACGGCCTCGGCGCAGGACGCCGCTTTTGTGTCCGAGTGGTGCCGCGAGAACGGCATTCCCCTCACATTGGGGACGGGCGACGTAACGGCGGAGGCCAAGGGCCGCGGAATGAGCGTGGAAGAGGCGGGCCGCGAGCTGCGGTATGCCTTCCTGACGGAGACCGCAAAGAAGGTGGGCGCCAAGCGCATTGCGACTGCCCATCACGCCGACGATAATTTAGAGACCCTGCTGCTCCGGCTGACAAGGGGCAGCGGGCTGAAGGGCCTATCCGGCATCCCACCCCGCCGGGGGAGCGTTGTGCGCCCCCTTTTGGAGGTGAGCCGGGCCGATATTCTGGCGTACCTGTCTGAGTATGGTATCCCCCATGTGGAGGACGCCACCAATCAAGACCGCGCCAACCCCCGCAACTTAATCCGCCATGAGGTGGTTCCGGTTTTGCGGACACTGAACCCGAACCTTTCCGCCACGGCGGCGCGCACCCAGCGCTCCTTGCGGCAGGACGACGCTTACCTGAATGCCCAGGCCGCCCGTGCGGTGGCTATGGCGCAGGTGGGAGAGGACGGCGTGACCGTCCACGCTTCCGCCTTTGCGGCGCTGCCGGAGGCGGTGGCCGTTCGGGCGGTGCGCCGCCTGTGGGAAGGTGTGCGGGGCGGCGACGGACGGTGTACCGCCAACCATCTGCTGGCTGTGGTTGCGCTGGCCCGGAGCAAAAAAACGTCCGGGCGCGTCACCCTGCCCGATGGCTGGGAGGCGGTGCGCTCCTATGGTTTGCTGTTGTTGTGCCGGAAAAAGGAAGCCGCGCCGCCGGAGGCCGTTCCCCTTCCGGACGAGGGCACTTTCCTGTGGGGAGACGGCTGGAGCGTGACGTGCGAGCGCTGCGTCTGTCCGGAAGGGATACAGAAAAACCCCGCGGTTTTTTACCTGGCCTGTGATATGCTGGGGGGCGGCACAGTCGTTCGCACCAGGCGGACGGGGGATGTGTTGGCCCTGCCCGGCCGGACGGGGAGTAAAACCTTGAAAAAATGGATGATAGAGCGCCGCGTTCCACGCGCTCTGCGGGACCGGTTGCCTGTTTTGGCAGACGAAAAGGGCGTTGTGGCCGCCACAGGTATCGGCGTCAGTAGCCGGTGTGCCGCCGTTCCCGGAGAGAATGCACTGCGTGTGACCATAGAGAAAACGCAGGAATAGAGAGACAGAGAGGAAGCGGAAAAAGATGGAACTGCACAGCGATGTGGAATCAGTCCTCTTTACGGAGGAACAGCTCAAGACCCGCGTGAAAGAGATGGGTGCGGAGATTCGTCGGGATTACGCCGGAAAGGAGCCTGTGCTCGTCAGTATTTTGCGGGGTTCTTTCATGTTTACCGCCGACCTGATGCGGGCGCTTGACCTGCCCTGCAAGGTGGATTTTATGGCGGCCTCCTCATATGGAAGCGGCACCAGTAGCTCCGGCCAGGTAAAGCTCATCAAGGATTTGGTCGAAGACATTGAGGGCAAGGACGTTCTGGTGTTGGAGGATATTCTGGACAGCGGCAACACTCTTTCCAGCCTGCTGGAATTGTTGAAGGAGCGCAAACCGGCGTCCATCAAGCTGTGTGTGCTGCTGGATAAGCCGGAACGTCGGGAGAAGCCGGTGGCGGTACACTATACCGGCTTCTCCATTCCCGATGCGTTTGTGGTGGGCTACGGTCTGGATTACGATGAAAAGTACCGCAATCTGCCCTACATTGGAATCTTGAAGCCGTCGGTCTATGGCGGCTGACTGCGGAGAGTTTCCGAAAGGATGTGTTTCCCCTGAAAAAGAACCAGTTACGGAATATGTTCTTCTATGGCGTCGTTCTAATTGTGATGATTGTTGTCGCAGTGGCGCTTTACCGTCACGACGGACAGCCTTCGTTTACCTACTCTGACCTAAAGCAGCTTTTCGAGCAGGAGCGGGTGGAATCTTTCACCGTGCAGAACAACACCATCACCGTAAAGCTGCGCACGGACGACGGAGAAGATGAAACGTACACTTATAGGCTGCGGGATTTTTCCGTTTTTTACGACGATATGAACGACTTGGTGGAGGACCAGTGGCGGCGCGGCATTATCACCAGCTATAACTACCCTGAGTCTGTGAAGTTTTCGGCCATTGCTATGATTGTTCCGTATCTGGTCATTCTGGTGGTGATGGGCCTGGTGTGCTATTTCCTGTTCTTCCGGCAGGGGGGCGGCGGCGGCGGCGTAGACCGCACGGCGGCGAAATTCAGCCATGCCCGCACCAAAGGCGTGAGCGACTCGGCCAGCGAGGTCACCTTTGCGGATGTGGCAGGCGCCGATGAGGAAAAGGCGGAGCTTCAGGAAATTGTGGAATTCCTTCGCGACCCCAGCCGCTTCACCGCTTTAGGCGCCCGTATTCCGAAGGGGGTGCTTTTGGTTGGTCCGCCGGGCACCGGTAAGACGCTTATTGCCAAGGCGGTGGCCGGTGAGGCCGGCGTTCAGTTCCTGTCCATCTCCGGCTCTGACTTTGTGGAGCTGTATGTAGGCGTAGGCGCGTCCCGTGTCCGCGACCTGTTTGACCAGGCAAAGAAAGAATCCCCCGCCATCGTGTTTATCGACGAAATCGACGCTGTGGGTCGCCGCCGCGGGGCTGGCTTGGGCGGCGGACACGACGAACGGGAGCAGACCCTCAACCAACTGCTGGTGGAGATGGATGGCTTCGGCAGCAACGAGGGCGTCATCGTCATGGCGGCCACCAACCGGCAGGACATCCTTGACCCTGCTCTTCTGCGTCCCGGCCGCTTTGACCGGCAAATCTATGTGGGGCGGCCCGACATCCGGGGCAGAGAGGAAATTTTGAAGGTGCACTCCCGCAAAAAACCGCTGGCGGAGGACATTTCCCTGCGGGAGGTGGCTCAGTCCACCGCCGGATTTACCGGCGCAGACCTGGAAAACCTGATGAATGAGGCAGCTTTGTTGGCCGCCCGGCGCAAGGGGCTGTTTATCACAAAGGAAGACCTGCACGAGGCGACGCTGAAGGTGATTGCCGGACCGGAGAAGAAGAGCAAGGTGGTCACCGAGCAGGCCAAGAAGCTCACCGCCTACCACGAGGCGGGTCACGCGGTGGTCATTCACGCCATGAAGACCCAAGACCCGGTGCATCAAATCACCATCATCCCGCGGGGCATGGCGGGAGGTATGACCATCTCCCTGCCCACCGAAGACAGGGACTTCCGTTCCCGTACAGAGCTGGAGGAGGAGATTGCCGCCTGCTTGGGCGGACGGGTGGCGGAGCAGCTTGTGCTGGGGGACATTTCCACCGGCGCGGCCAGCGACCTGCAAAGAGCGTCCTCCATTGCCCGCGCGATGGTGATGAAATACGGCATGAGCGACAAATTGGGAGCCATCACCTTCGACAGCGAGGGCAACGAGGTCTTCATCGGACGCACCATGACCCAGCAGCGCACTTACTCCGAGGAGGTGGCGGGCGCCATCGACGTGGAGGTGCACGCCATCATTGACAAGGCATACCAGCGCTGTATGGCGGTGCTTAACCGGTACCGCGCCGAGCTGGAGGTCACCGCTCAGTTCCTGTTGCGGTATGAAACCATGTCCGCAGAAGAGTTTGCGCGTGTCTTTACCGACCCGAAGGGGCTGGCGCTGGCCAAGGCGGCGGAAGAGGAGGAGCGCACCGAGCGGGAGCGGGCCGAAGCGGAGCGCGCCGCTCTGCTGGAGCGCCAACGGAACGCAAAGCAGCCTGTCGAGGATGACAAGGAAGCGGATGAATTTGACGACCTTGAAGAGCTGTTGGCCGAAGATTTGAAGGAACACTTCCAGTCGCTCCCCCTGCTTCAGGAGGAGAATGACGAGGAGGACGACGACCTATAAGGAAATCAGCAAAAAATTTGCAAACAACCGCTTTTTGCACTTGAAAGTCCGGTTTATTGGACATAAAACCTCCTATACTGTGTGCAGAACAAGGGTCACACAGGATAGGAGGTTTTTGTGATGTATGAGATGAAATGGGTTTATGGCCATGTAGAGGTTTATGACGCAGAAGGGAGATTCCTCTTTTCCGCCGACACGGAGGCCGAAGCGGAGCGGGAGTTAAACGGCGCGGCTTAATCCGCAACGTATGCCCGCACCCGCAGGGTAGCGCCCAAGGACTCCGCCAACAGGCGGCAGGCGTCGATTTCAGCAGGGGATTTATCCTTATCCACAATGGTCATTTGGACGGTGGGGACAACCAACGCGGCCTTGCGGGTGAAGCTCAGCATGGCGTCCCATGCCGCCGTGCCGGCCTGGGGCCGGGTCACGGCAACATATTCCGCCATGGTGGAGCCGTTTAGCGAAATGGACAGGGCGTCGATGCGGCCCTTCAGCTCCGGCGTTACGTCCCGGCCGTGGATGAGGTTGGCGTGGCCGTTGGTGTTGATGCGAACCGGCGGCAGGTTCGGGACCTGCTCCTTCAGGCGGTCTACCAGCCAGAGGATGTCGTCCAGCCGGTAGGTAGGCTCCCCAAAACCGCAGAAGACCACTTGGCGGTAGTGGCTGTAATCCCGCGCCAGCAGGTCGGCAAGCGCCTCCTCGCGGGTCGGCTCCCGCTCCAGCCATAAATCGTTGGCATAAATGCTGCCCTTGTGGCCGTTGTGCCGCAGGCAGAAGGTGCAGGCGCAGTCGCATTTGTTTGTGAGGTTTACATAAAGGGAGTCTCCGTATTTATAGGAGATGGTCATCATAGGGGTCGCTCCTTTTTATTGATGTGCAATGCGGAAAAACCGCAGTCCGTTTTCCATGGTGGCGCGGGCTACCGCGTCCGTGTCCATGCCCTTTCGCTGGGCGATGGTCTCCGCCACCCGATAAACATAGGTGGAGTCGTTGCGCTTGCCCCGGAAGGGGGTGGGGGCCATATAGGGCGCGTCCGTTTCGACCATGATACGGTCCAGAGGAAGCCAGTCGATGACCTCCAGCGCCCGCCGGGCGTTTTTGAAGGTGACCGCGCCTGTAAAGGAAATCATCCAGCCCAGCTTGACCAGAACCTTTGCGTCCTCCAACGAACCGGAATAGCAGTGATATACCCCCGTTACGCCGCTGTGGGCACGCACAATGTCCAGACAATCCTTGTGGGCCTCACGGTCGTGGACGATGACGGGCAGGTCAAGCCGTTCCGCCAGCTCCAACTGGGCGGCGAAGAATGTCCGCTGGTTTTGGCGGCGGGCATCGTCCTTCTCCCAATAATAATCAAGGCCGATTTCCCCGATGGCCTTCACCTTTGGGTGGGCGGCCAGCGCCTCAATTTGGGCGAGGTCCTCAAGAGAAGCGCCCTCCAGATTTTCCGGATGGAAGCCGACGGCGGCATAAATATGCTGATACTGCTCCGCCAACGCGACGCAGGCGCGGGAGGAGGGCAGGTCGCAGCCGGGACACAGGGCAAGGGCTACGCCGTGCTCAGGGAGGGAGGAGAGAAGGGCGTCACGGTCGACGTCAAAGGCATCGTCGTTGTAATGGGCGTGGGTGTCGAAAAGCTCCAAAGGAATCACCGTCCAATCTTGCAACGGGAATGATGATGTGGTAAAATATCTTGGCGTGTTTTATTGGCATTGCCTATGATACACGCTTTCTTGATACAAAGCAAGAGGGAGCGATTTGGAAATGACTTTGGAAGGGCTTCGGGCCTATGCCGCCGGCAAGGGCTGGAAGATGGCGGGGAACATTGCCATGACAGTCTGGCAGGACGGTTTCCCCGTTTCGATTGTTCGGGCGAATTACGGATATGTAACCGCAACGGTGCGCTGCGAGTCAACCTCAGAGGCGAAGGAAGCAATTAAAAATCTGCGCAAGGAATGGAAAGGCGTCTGTGATTTTACCAAGACGAACTTTAGTGTGACTGTCAGCTCCAGAAGCCGAAAGGACGACGCCATTGAACAGGTGGAGCAGGGCCTGAACGCTCTGACTGCCACTCTGCGGGAGGCAGGCTGTACGCCGCCGGGGAAATGCCCCATCTGCAAGCAGGAGGGGTGCGACTCCGCCGCCCTGATACAGCAGGGCTATGTGCCGGTGCATGAGGCTTGCGTTCATCAGCACCGGCAGAGCGCCGCCGAAAAAGCGGAGGAAAATATGGTGACAGGCAACTATTTCACCGGATTTCTGGGGGCGCTGGTGGGCAGCTTTGTGGGCGCGTTGCCCAGCCTGCTCAGTATCCTGCTGGCAGAGCGCATTTATGTGATTTTATTCGCCTTGATTCCAATGGGAGCCTATCAGGGCTATAAGCTGCTGCAAGGCAAGATGAACCGGTTTGCCTTTGTCAGCAGCCTGATTTGCAGCGTCATCGGCGTGTTTGCCTTGAATTTTGCGGTTTTTGCCGTCACTGCGACCAAAATGTACGGCGCGATACCCATCCCGTATTTGGTCAATGTCTTTTTCAGCAATCTTGGAGAGATTTTAGTGGACATGATTATGGACTTTGTATTTCTGGCGCTGGGCCTGTTTATCTGCTATGGCCGTATCAGTCGAACGGCCGCGACAGAAACGGCGGGCGCGATGGATATGGAGGCGTCCCTGCTGCCCCTCCGCGAGCAGGAGCGGGTGTAATACAGATGAAAAAGAGGGGTGCGGATAATATCCGCACCCCTCTTTTTATTGGATTTTGACGCCCAGCAGGCGGGCGACTTCTGCCGCCTGTGCCGCGCTCAACGTAGCCCCGCGGAACTCCGCGCAGGTCTCCGAAGCGGTCACGCCCTCCAGAATACAGTCGGTCAGGTCGAGGCCGTCAAGGGCGGTACGGAACAGCTCTGCGCGGGTGAAGTCCGCCTTTTGAAACGTTGCCTGTTTGAGGCGCATCTCCGAAAGAAAGGCCTCCCGCAGGTCACATTCCGTCACCGTTGAGCGCTCCCACACGCTTTGATTGAAATTAGCATAACGCAGCAGATTTCCGACGAGGATACAGTGTTTGAAGCGGCAGCCGCGAAAATCACAGCCCTCCGCTTTGGAGCCGGTGAGGGCGGTCTCCTTCCAGTAGCTGTCGGAGAAGCGGCAATCGTCAAACAGGCAGTCTTTCAGAGTGCAGCGGTAAAAGTTGGATCCGGTGAAATCGCAATGATGGAATTTACACCCAGAGAGGATGACTTCTGCCAGCTCCAGTCCGGTGGCAAAAAGGCCGCTTACCTCTTCGCCGGTGAAGGTGCATTCCCGCAGCTCCTCCTCCTCGCGCCGCGCCTCGTCTATCGCGTGCCAAAGGGAATTGGATGCGCCCAATTTGCTCCCTCCTTCCTGAATGACAAGAGGGCGAACGGAGAACCCGCTCGCCCTCTTGCGGTTTTTAGCAGAGCTTTGCTCCGGCGGGAATGGCGTCGTCCACCATGATGAGGTTCAGCACCTCTTCGCCCTTTTCGGTGTGGACGGCGGAGAGCAGCATTCCTTGGCTGGGCAGTCCCATCATCTTCCGTTCCGGCAGGTTGACAATGGCCACCAGCGTCTTGCCGACAAGCTGTTCCGGCTCATACCACTTGTGGATGCCGGAGAGAATTTGGCGGTCGGTACCCGTGCCGTCGTCAAGGGTGAAGCGCAGGAGCTTTTCACTCTTTTTCACCGCCTCGCAGGCCTTGACCTTCACTGCACGGAAGTCGGACTTGCAGAAGGTGTCGAAATCCACCTTTTCCTCCAGCAGCGGCTCAAGCTCCAGCGGAGGGAGGGAGGCTTTTCTTGCCTCCTCCGCCGCCTGCTCCAAAGCTTTTAGTTCCTTCTCCATGTCGATGCGGGGGAACAGGTTTTCTCCGCGGCACACGGTAGCGGCGGCGGGCAGGCCGCCCCATCCTTCGGCGCTCTCCCAGGTGGAGGCCGCCTCGCCTGCGCCGATTTGCCGCAGGATTTCCGCGCTGGCGTCCGGCATGAAGGGGGTGAGCAGGATTGCGGCAAGCCGCAGGCTTTCCAGCAGGTTATACATCACGCGGGCAAGCCGCGCGCCGTTTTGCTCCATATCCTTTGCCAGCGTCCAAGGGGCGTTTTCGTCGATATACTTGTTGGCGCGGGAGATGAGCGCAAACACCTCGCTCAAGGCGGACTGGAAAGCGTACTTTTCCATCTGAGCCTCATACTTTCCCCGCAGAGCGGAGCCGATGGAGATAAGCTCGCCGTCCAGCGCATCGTCGGCGGTCTGTTCTGCCGGAAGGACGCCGCCGAAGTATTTGCCCACCATGGTGACGGTGCGGGAGAGCAGGTTGCCCAAATCGTTTGCAAGGTCCACGTTGATGCGGGTGATAAGTGCCTCGTTGCTGAAGTTTCCGTCGCTGCCGAAGGGGAACTCCCGCAGCAGGAAGAACCGCAGGGCGTCCACGCCGTAGCGCTCTGCCAGCAGGTAGGGGTCGACCACGTTGCCCTTGCTTTTGCTCATCTTGCCGCCGTCCAGCAGGAGCCAGCCGTGGCCATACACCTTCTTGGGCAGGGGCAGGTCAAGGGCCATAAGGATGGCGGGCCAGATGATAGAGTGGAAGCGGACAATTTCCTTGCCCACAAAGTGAACGTCGGCAGGCCAGAATTTGTCATAATCGTCATACTTGCCGTTTTCATAGCCGAGGGCGTTGATATAGTTGGTGAGGGCGTCAATCCAGACGTACACCACATGTCCGGGGTCAAAGTCCACCGGCACGCCCCAGGTGAAGCTGGTGCGGGACACGCACAGGTCCTCCAGGCCGGGCTTGATGAAGTTGTTCACCATTTCGTTTACCCGGCTGCGGGGCTCCAGAAAATCAGTGTCCTCCAGCAGGTGCTGGATGCGGTCGGCGTACTTGCTCAGGCGGAAGAAGTAGGCCTCCTCCTCGGCGTCCAGCCCGTCCCGGCCGCAGTCGGGGCATTTGCCGTCCTTGAGCTGGGTCTCCGTCCAGAAGCTCTCACAGGGCTTGCAGTACTTGCCCACATACTTGCCTTTGTAGATGTCGCCCTGCTCATAGAGCCGCTTGAAGATTTTCTGCACGGACTCCATATGATAGCCGTCGGTGGTGCGGATGAAGCGGTCGTTGGAGATGTTCATCAGCTTCCACAGGTCAAGCACGCCCCGCTCGCCCTCCACGATGGCGTCCACATACTCCTTGGGCGTAACGCCCGCGGCCTTGGCCTTGTCCTCGATTTTCTGACCGTGCTCGTCGGTACCGGTGAGGAACATAACCTCGCAGCCGGTGAGCCGCTTGTAGCGGGCCATGGCGTCGGTGGCCACGGTGCAGTAAGCGTGGCCGATGTGCAGCTTGTCGGAGGGGTAATAGATGGGGGTGGTGATATAAAAGCGTTTACGGTTCATCAGTCGAAACCTCCGGTGTAAAGTGTTGGGGCTGGCGCGCTTCCTCATCGTTCCGGCACAGGGCCGCGAGCTGGGCGGTCAGGCAGAGGATGGCGAACAGGCCGAGCATACGCAGATAGAGGGCGCTTGCATCTGCCAGAGAGACAAAGGAGAAGAAGATGGCCGCCATGGAAAAGAACACAGTCCGCCCGGGTTTTGCCTTTTCAAAGGAGAAGGAGCAGATATAGTAGAGGGCGAGGACGGCTGTGATGGCGGCCATGCGGCCAAAGACGAAGGTCATCAGGTCGGGATTGCCCGACTCCTCCAGATAAGAGGCCACCAGCCAGAGGCAGGACATAAAGGCGGGGGCCAGCAGGGGAGCGGAGAAGCTGCCCTTTCCCAAGCCGCGGTAGCTGTTCTTTCCAACCGGCAGGACGCAAACGCCGCTCAGGATACACAGCGCGGCCAGCAGCGCCTGAATGACGGAGGGCTTGCTTTGAAGAAAGCCTGTGGAGTAAAGGGCGACGGAGTCCCGATAGTCCAGAAAGGACAGCACGCCGGCGGCAAAGAGGGTCACTGCGGCGAGCACGACCAGCGTGATGTAGAGCGTGCTGGGGGCGTAAAATGCCTCGTCATAGCCGCCGTCAAAGGTGCGGTGGGGCATTCGGGCCATCACAAGGGCCAGCGCCAGAGCGGCTACCGTTAATGCCAGCAGAAGGATAGGCGCGGGAAGAGATAGCTCTGTCAGGCCGGAAACGGCGTCGTAAGCGGTGCGGCGTTCCCACAGCCGCACGGCGAAGCCGGCCGCGCCCAGCAGCAGGGCGGCCAGCGGAACGGTGATGTGACGTTTCATAACGTGAAACCTCTTTTCTCAATCGAAGCGTGAGCGCAGGCGCATAGGCGCGGATGGACCGGAGCGAGGGCGAAAAACCGAAGGTTGCGGAGCAACCTGTTTTAAGCCTGAGACGGAGGGAAGCTGCGCCGTATGATGCGCCGAGCGCGAGCGTGACAAATCAAAGCGTGAGCGCGGGCACA
>JAAWDI010000054.1 GCA_022793685.1 Oscillospiraceae bacterium | reverse complement strand
GTCCAGCCCGCACAGCTTCATGGTCAGGCGCTCCAGGCCAATGCCAAGCCCGCCGTGGGGCGGCATCCCGTGCTTGTGAATCATCAGGTAGCTCTGGAAGTCGTCCGGCTCCATGCCACGCTCCAGCATTTTCGCAATCTGCTCGCCATAGCTGTGGACGCGCTGGCCGCCGGTGGTGACCTCCATGCCGCGGAAGAGCAGGTCAAAGGATAGGGTGTACTTGGGGTTTTCCGGGTCGTCCATGGCATAGAAGGGGCGCTTTTTACTGGGATAGTGCGTGACAAAGACAAAGTCGCTGCCGTACTCCTCTTGGAAATAGCGGCCGATGTTGACCTCCTCCTCCGGCTCTAAATCGTAGGGGTCGCGGATGGGACGGCCGTACTTCTCCGCCGCCAGCCGCTTGGCCTCGTCAAACCGCACCGCCGGAATCCCCTTCGACAGGTCGGGCAGCTCCACGCCGAGGCGCTTCAAGTCCTCGCTGTACTCCTTTTCCAGCAGGGCCATAGCCGCCTGAAGGAAGCCGGTCTCCACCTCCATAATGTCGGTAAAGGAATCGATATAGCCCATCTCAAAATCAAGGCCGGTGTATTCGTTCAGGTGGCGGGCGGTGGAGTGCTTCTCCGCCCGAAACACAGGGGCCACCTCAAACACCCGCTCGAACACGCCCACCATGGTCTGCTTGTAAAACTGGGGGGACTGGGCCAGAAACGCCTTCTTGCCGAAATAGTCCAGCTTAAAGATGTTGCTGCCGCCCTCCGCCCCGGCGTGGACGATTTTGGGGGTGTGGACTTCCGTAAAGCCCTCCGCCGTCAGATAGTCCCGGAACGCGCGGGTGATGCCCTCCTGAATTTTGAACACGCTCCGCTTGCGCAGGTTGCGCAGCACCACCGGACGCAGGCCCAGCTCCGTGTCAAGGTTCAGCTTCAGCTTGTACTTGGACACCGGCACCGGCATCCCCTCCGCAGGGACGGACAGCACCTCCAGCGCTTCAAGGGCCAGTTCATAGCCGCCGGTGGCCCGCTCCTCCGCGCGGACGGCACCCCTCACCCGAACGGTGCTCTCCTCTGCCGGCAGCTCCATTCCGCTGGCGCAGACGCACTGCACCGCGCCGTCGGCCGTGCGCAGGGTGAGGAAAGTCACGCCGCCCAGGTCGCGGACAGCATGAACCGCGCCGTGGAGGGTGGCGGTGCTTCCCGCCAGACTGGGAAGGTCGCTCCGCCGTGCGTCCCGGCAGGTTTTGGTTCCTGTGATTTGTTCCATGGGTTTCACTCCTTCTGTTATAGCCCGGAATGAAAAAACGTCCCGAGCCTCATGAAAGGCTCGGGACGAAAACAAGTTCCGTGGTACCACCCGAGTTGCCTGCGGCGTCAAAGCCGCATGGCCGCTCAATCCCCTTAACGCGGGTAAGACGGACGGCCCTACCATCCGCATACGCGGGTATCGAACCGTCGGCTCGAAAGTGTTGCGCTTCCTCTTCTCTCCGGAGCGGGCTTTCAGTCGGTGGCCCGCGTTCTCTGTCAGTCGCCCAAGGAGCGGTCTTTCTCATCGCCTTTATTGAGATTAGCAGTATTTTAACCCATTTCCCTGCGGGATGCAAGAGAAATTTTTGCAAAATCTCTGCCGGTATGGTATGCTGTTCCTATGAAAAACATACAAGGAGGCGAAAAATCATGCCCTCTTGGGAAACCTTGAAGGCCGAATGTCTGGCCTGCCGCAAGTGCCCGTTGTGCGAGACCCGCCATAACGTGGTCTTTGGCGACGGCAATCCGGACTCCGGCGTGCTGTTTATCGGAGAAGGCCCCGGCGAGCAGGAGGATTTGCAGGGTATCCCCTTTGTGGGGCGGGCTGGGAAGCTGCTGGACGATATGCTCTCCATCATCGGCCTGGACCGCACGGGCTATTACATCGCCAACATCGTCAAGTGCCGCCCGCCCGGAAACCGCGACCCTCTGAACACAGAGCAGGAGGCTTGCATCGGCTATCTTCGGGAGCAGGTGCGGCTGATGAAGCCGAAAATCATCGTCTGCCTTGGCCGCATCGCCGCCATGAAGCTCATCAAGGATAACTTTAAGATAACCAAGGAACATGGCCAGTGGTTTGAGAAAAGCGGCATCCAGATGACAGCCCTTTACCACCCCGCCGCTCTGCTGCGCGACCCCAACAAAAAACCGGAAACCTTTGTAGACCTGAAATCCCTTCAAGCGAAAATCAAGGAGCTTTGCGGGTGACCCTGTTACACCAACGATAAAGGAGGCCGTTTCATGACACAGGAAGAAATTCGCGGTATCGTCGCCGCCACCCGGCAAGAGGGCGTGGACAAGCTGCCCGCCCTGACCATTTACGGCAAGCAGGAATACATCCCCGCCCGGAACGGCGGCAAGGTGCGGGTGCTCGTTAACCGCCCCAAGGCGGACGGCCCCCGGCCCGTTTTCTTTAACTTCCACGGCGGCGGCTTCATTATGGGTATGCCTGAATTTGACGATGCTTTCTGTCAGCGCGCCTGCGACGAGCTGGGCATTGTCGTCATCAACGTGGACTACCGCCTTGCCCCTGAGTTCCCATACCCCGCCGCGGTGGAGGACGTTCGCGACGTGGTGCTGTATGTGCAGGAGCACGCGACAGAGTATGGCGTCGACCCCACGCGCATGGCCATCGGCGGCCACAGCGCCGGCGGCACCCTCACTGCCGGTCTGGCCATCTGGGCGGGCGAAACGGGCAAGTGCTCCTTCCGCTGCCAGGTTCTCGACTATCCCCCGCTGGATATGAAGTCCAGCGCCTTCTCCAAGCCGGTGCCTCCCGGCGCTATCCCGCCGGAGTTGGCCGACGTGTTCGACCGGTGCTACCGTACCCCCGAGCAGTCCGGCGAGGTGTACTGCTCCCCCTACTACGCCACCGGCGAGCAACTTAAAAAGACGCCACCCGCCATCGTCCTCACCGCCGAGGGCGATTCCCTCTGCGCGGAGGCGGAGACCTATGCCGCCCGCCTGATGCAGAACAGCGTGGAGGTGACCGCCCGGCGGTTCCTCGGCGTGGGACACGGCTTCTCCATGCCCATGCCCATGGACATGGAGGGTGCCATCTGCGACGACACCGCCATGGAAGAGGCGCAGGTCATGATGATTGCCGGTCTGAAGCGTTACCTGCTGGATTGATTCCGCATATGGCAAAGGAATAAAAGCGCTTGATTATTCAGCAAAATCATGATATAGTGGTGTCCAATCAATGAAAGAGGTGGAAAGATGATTCACTTTTCTTGCAAGTAAAACTGGATATGCGGCAGTGCCTGATGCGGTACTTCTGCGCCTATTGCAAGAAAGTTATCTATCTGTTTCACGCCTCTGTAACGTGCTGTTTCCACTTTGCACGGTGGTATCATCATGCTATAGCGAGCTGCAAGAATCAACTTTCTTGCAGCTCGTTATTTTTTTACGGAGGATTCTTATTTATGTCAATGATAAAAATAGAACATCTCACCTTTTCCTATCCGGCCAGCTACCACAACATTTTTGAAGACGTAACCTTTCAAATCGACACAGATTGGAAACTCGGCTTTGTAGGAAGAAACGGCCGCGGAAAGACTACCCTGCTGAATCTTTTGCTTGGAAAGTACGAATACAGCGGCAAAATTCTCTCCTCGGTACAGTTCGACTATTTCCCATACCCAGTGGCAGACAGGGCCAAGCCTGCAAACAAAATATTTTTTGAAATCGCACCGGAAGCGGAGGAATGGGAGCTTGTGCGGGAGCTCTCCTATTTGGACGTAGACGCCGGTGTGCTCTACCGCCCGTTTGAAACGCTGTCGAACGGCGAGCAAACAAAGGTGCTGCTGGCGGCCCTGTTTTGCAACAAAGAGCATTTTCTCTTAATTGACGAGCCAACAAACCATTTAGACGCCAAAGCGCGTGAATTGGTATCTGCCTATCTCAAAAAGAAAAAGGGATTCATTTTAGTCTCTCATGACCGCAGCTTTTTAGATGGCTGTGTCGACCACATTCTCTCTATCAACAAGGCTGATATTGAAGTGCAAAAAGGGAACTTCTCTTCATGGCTTGCCAATTTTGAGCAGCGGCAAGCATCGGAAGTGGCTCAAAACGAACACCTTCAGAAGGATATTCAGCATTTACAGAAAGCTGCAAAGCGTTCAGCGGCATGGTCAGAACGCGTAGAAGCCTCCAAATATGGAAACGGCCCTGTCGATAGAGGCTATGTGGGACACAAAGCCGCCAAGATGATGAAACGCTCAAAGTCTGTGGAGGCACGGCAAGAACGGGCCATCGCGCAGAAAGCAGGCCTCTTAAAAAACGTGGAAACGGCGGAAACTTTGAAATTATTCCCCATGCCGTACCACACTGACACGCTTATCTCCTTTTCAGACGTGGTACTCTACTATGACGGCAACGCTGTGTGTAAGCCTCTTTCTTTTACCATAAAACAAGGCGACAGAGTAGCGCTCGATGGAAAAAACGGCAGCGGCAAAAGCAGCCTGTTGAAGCTCTTGACCGGCGAGAAAATCGAATATACCGGAACGCTGCAAATCGGTTCGGGTCTGGTCATCTCCTATGTACCTCAGGACACGTCCCATCTGAAAAGAACCTTGTCCGAATTTTCCGAAAAACACCAGATTGATGAAAGCCTGTTTAAGGCAATCCTTCGGAAAATGGGCTTTGAACGAATTCAGTTTGAAAAAGATGTTCAGGAATTTTCCGGCGGCCAAAAGAAAAAGGTTCTTATAGCAAAAAGCCTTTGCCAGAAAGCACACCTATACGTGTGGGATGAGCCGCTCAATTTTATAGACATTTACTCCCGTATGCAGATTGAGCAGTTGATAAAAGATTTTGCGCCAACCATGATTTTTGTGGAGCATGACAAAGCCTTTCGGAACGCAATCGGAACCCATACCATCGCGCTATAAAGCCGCTCTCCGCCGCCAACACGCGGCAAAGCCTTAATTTGCGGGATACTTCTCTGTTAGCCACGAACCGGCAAAAGCCACCATGTGGAAGCTTGAGCACATAAGCGTACCGTAAGCAGTATGATAACGCCCTCGGAAAGCTTTGCTTTCCGAGGGCGTTATTTTAATTGAACGCATCGTCTAATTCATTCAACGCTGAATACATACCACCCAGTATCGCATCAATCAATTCCTCCGTTGGTTCCTCCAACACCCATTTGTCTTCTACCAGCTTTAGCTTTACCTCCACTGTATTGGTAACCGTCGTATCCTTTCCTTCATCAAGCAGCCTGATAAAGGACTCATAAGCAAGCTGCTCCATTTCTTCATCTCCCAGTTGTTGGTCTTCCGGAAGAAAAGCATACTGAAACGCAGTTGAAAGCATTTCCTGAAGCCACAGACCCATCACTGGTCGCACGTCAGTATTGGTAAGCTCAACTGTAACAGTCGCCACACCTGACGCTTCATCTTCCTGCGACGAAATAATAGAATATGTAAGGTTTGCTAAAACCGCTTTCATCATATCGGACGATTGTACCTCATCACCCGATTCCGTAACGTCGCTTCCCCAATAGGTTGCCATCCCTTCCGCATCCACCGTCTGAAATGCCTTGAGCGCGTTTTCTGTCACAGTCTCAGCCGATTCACGCTTTGTACCGCCACAGCCCACCATGGATACACATATGATTATACATAGCAAAAACACAAATGCTCTCTTCTTCATCCCAAAACTCTCTCCTTCATTATTATGCTGTATAAAAAACGCTTACACCTCCGCCAGCGCGTTCTCCACGTCGGCCAGCAGGTCGCGGACGTCCTCGATGCCCACGGACAGGCGAATGAGGTCGGCGGACACCCCTGCGGCAATGAGTTCTTGGTCGTTCATCTGCCGGTGGGTGGTGGAGGCCGGATGCAGAACGCAGGTCTTGGCATCCGCCACATGGGTGGCGATGGAGGCCACCTTCAGTCCCGCCATGAACTTCTCCGCCGCGCTGCGGCCGCCCTTCACCCCGAAGGACACCACGCCGCAGGTGCCGTGGGGCATCTGCTTTTTCACCAGGGCGGCGTACTTGCTGTCCGGCAGGCCGGGGTAGTTCACCCATGCCGCCTTGGGGTGCTTTTGCAGCATCTGGGCGATGGCCAGCGCGTTGGCGCAATGCTGCTCCATCCGCAGGGGGAGGGTCTCCAGTCCCATGCCCAGCAGCCACGAGTTGATGGGGGCCGGAGTCGCGCCGAAGTCGCGCATGAGCTGCACCACCGCCTTGGTGATGTAGGCTCCCTCCAGCCCGAACCGCTCGGTGTACACCACGCCGTGATAGCTCTCGTCTGGGGTGGTCAAGCCGGGAAATTTGTCCTTGTGGGCGTTCCAATCGAACTTTCCGCCGTCCACGATGGCACCGCCCAGCGCGGCGGCGTGGCCGTCCATGTACTTGGTGGTGGAGTGGGTCACGATGTCCGCGCCGAAATCAAAAGCCTTACAACCCCATGGAGTGGCAAAGGTGTTGTCCACGATGAGGGGCACGCCGTGGCCGTGGGCGGCCTTGGCAAATTTTTCGATGTCCAGCACCGTCAGGGCGGGGTTAGCAATGGTCTCGCCAAACACCAGCTTGGTGTTGGGGCGGAAGGCGGCGTTCAGCTCTTCCTCCGTGCAGTCCGGGTCTACAAAGGTACATTCGACGCCCATCCGCTTCATGGTGACGGCCAGCAGGTTATAGGTGCCGCCGTAGATGCTGGCGGAGGACACCACATGGTCGCCCGCCGAGCAGATGTTGAACACGGCGAAGAAGTTGGCCGCCTGCCCGGAGGACAGGAGCATGGCCGCCGTGCCGCCTTGCAGCTTGGCAATACGGGCCGCCACACAGTCGGAGGTGGGGTTCTGAATGCGAGAGTAGAAGTAGCCCTCCGCCTCCAAATCGAACAGCGCACCCATGGCCTCGCCGCTCTCATAGCGGAAGGTGGTGGACTGGATGATGGGAATGTTTCGCGGCTCACCGCTTTTGGGGATATAGCCCGCGTGCAGGCAGTCGGTGGCAAAATGGTTCTCACTCATGGAAATCGTCTCCTGTCCTGATTGGTTTTTTCATCTTATCAAAGGAATCTGGCATTTGTCAATCTTGCGCCGGCGGCTCACCGGACAGCAGCAGGTCGTCCGGTCTCAGCTCCCGCGGCGCGCGTCCGGAAACCGCCCCGCCCGCCGCCGTAATGCGCACCGACTCCACCCCCGGAAGCTGACACAGGGTCAGGGTGATGGCATAGTCCGCAAGAGTCAGCTCCATATCGCTGAGGCCGCCGTAGCGCTCTGACAGGTCAACGGTCACGCAGCCGCCGTCCTGAACCGTTCCCAACAACTCCACCCCCTGCGGAATGGGAGAGCGCAGGCCCGCGTCCGCCGGCCCTGACAGCAGCGCGGCCATCAGGCTTTGCGGGGTGGCCTCTTCCTCCGAAAGGCCGCTCGGCTCTCCCACCAAGGCGCTGCCGCCGCTGACGTCGGCGGGGGTGTAGTAGAGTAACAGGCCGTCCTTTTCCCCTCTGCCGCCGGAGCAAGCAGAAAGCAGCATGAGAGCCGCAAGCAAAAGGGAGAACGCCGCCATGGCGCGGTTTCGCCTCATTGCGCCTCTCCCCCTTCCCTGTGCCGCGGGAACATGACGGTAAATACCGTTCCCTGGCAGTCCTTCCGCCGCTGCACCGAAACCCAGCCCCGATATTGCTTTGCGGTGTCCTGCACGATAGCAAGCCCCAACCCCGTGCCGCCCGCCGCACGGGAACGGGCCTTGTCCACTCGGTAAAAGCGGTCGAAAATTTTGCTCAGTTCCTCCTCCGGGATGCCCACGCCGCTATCCGTGACCCGCAGCGCCACATGGGTCGCCGTATCTGTGTCACAGACAAGCCCATCTCCGTCGGTAAATCGGGCCGTTATCTCTACTGTGCCGCCGGGCAAATTGTATTTGACGGCGTTCTCGGCCAGATTATAGATGATTTTATAGAGGCCGTCCTCTGTGGCGTTCACCACACAATCCGGCTCACATGCCACTGTCAGCTCCACCTGCACCGCCTGCGCCAAAGGCGAAAGCATTTTCTTCACCCGTGCCGCCACCTGCCCAACAGCTACCGCTTCCATGTGGTGCTTCGGCGCTTCGCCGTCCATGCGGGTCAAGGTCAGCAGGTCTTCGGTGATGCGGGTGAGGCGCTCTGCCTCCGCGCCGATGTCGGACACAAAATCCTTTGTGGTCTCCCCGTCCATGTGCTCGCTCTGAAGGATGGAGTCGGTCAGCAGGCGAATGGACGCAAGGGGCGTTTTTAATTCGTGGGACGCGTCGGAGACAAACCGGCGGCGGGCCTCCTCCGTGGTCTGAAGCCGTCCGGTCAACTGGTTGAACTCCTCCGCCAGCAGGTGCATCTCGTCCCTACCCTTGATACTCACCCGATGGCTGTATTCGCCTTCCCGTACAATGCGGATGGCCCGTAAAAGGGCGTTCAGGCGGGCAGTGAGCGCCCGTGAGAAAATAAGGCTCAGGGCAAAGGCCAGCGCGCCGATGATAAGGGAAATTGTCCGCAGGTTGCTTTGGATGCTGTGGAGCAGCGCGCCGCCTGCGGCGTCCGTTTCATAGATGTATATCGCGCCAATCACTACATTGCGGTAGACCAGCGGCTCCGCTGCGCTGCTCAAAATCACGCCGTCACGGAACTCAGAGCGGAACACGTCCTGTCCCATCAACGCCGCCGACACCTCTTGAAAGAGAGCGTACCGGGGCGGCTGCTCCTCCCCATCCCCTTTCTTTGCAGCGGAGTCGTACAGCACAAGCCCCGTCGGGTCGGTGACCAGTACCCGGTCAAGGCCCACGTTGCCCAGTACCGTCAGCACCCGGGACACCTGGTCGGCCGTGAGGGATTCCAGCTCCACCAGCGCGGAGGCCATAACCGCGGTCTGGCTCTGGAGCGCGCTCTTTTTCGACTGCTGCATGACCAAATTCTGGGTGGCCAGCACCGGGTAGGTGTTCAAAAGCGCCAGAATTGCCACGATGATGACCAGATAGGCCACCACATACTGTCCCCGCACCGACCGAAAAAACGGAATGCGTCCCGTGCTGTTCTGCTCCTCCACTGCGCTCCCTCCTCCCCCGTTTTTTGCCAGACGGTTACGCCCGCTCGCTCTTAAAGTAGTATCCAACGCCCCACTTGGTACGGAGATACTCCGGATTGGCCGGGTCAGGCTCCAGCTTTTCCCGCACCCGCCGCACATGAACGTCTACCGTCCTGTAATCTCCCGCGTATTCGTAGCCCCACACGATATTGAGCAGGCTCTCCCTGCTGTAAACCCGCCCCGGCGAGCGCATGAGCAGCTCGGTCAGGTCGAACTCTTTGGCCGTCAGCTCTACCGCCTCTCCGTTTTTCCATGCAGAGCGGGTGTCCGGCTCCAGCACGATGGCGCCGCAGGTCAGCCGTCCTCCGCCCTCCTGCCGCTCTGTGCTGGCGGAACGGCGGAGCAGCGCCCGAATACGGGCCTTCAATTCCAAAATGTTGAAGGGCTTTGTGACGTAATCGTCGGCGCCGCACTCAAAGCCCATCAGCTTGTCCGCGTCCTCTCCCTTTGCCGTGAGCATGATAATGGGCACGGTGGAAAACTCCCGAATCCGCATACAGGCCTGCAGGCCGTCAATCTTGGGCATCATCAAATCCAGCAAAATCAGGTCAAAGCCGCCGCTTCGGGCAAGCTCTACCGCCTCTTCGCCGTCGCCGCCGGTGACCACCTCATAGCCCTCGTTCTCCAAATTGAACTTGATGCCCTTCAGCAGCACCTTTTCGTCGTCCACCACCAAAATCTTTGCCATTTGCCCGCTCCCTTTCACTTGACCGTCACATAACCCCGCAGTTTTTCCAGCGTCTTTTCTCCAATACCGTCCACCGCCGTCAGCTCGTCCACTCCGGTGAAAGCGCCGTTGGCTTCCCGGTAGGCCAGAACTGCCTCCGCTCTCGTCTCTCCGATGCCCGGCAGCTCCATCAATTCTTCCTTCGTCGCGCTGTTCAGGTCAATGGGCAGCGCAACGGACAACTCCGGCGGCGTACTCGCACTTTCCTGCGGTCTTGCCGCTCCTCCCGACTGGGTCATAACCGTATAGTGGCCGCCCGCAGAACGCTGATAGAAGAAAAAAGCCGCACAGGAAAGGCAAAATACTGCAAGGAAAATCAGAAGGACACAATCAAATCTTAAAAATTTTTTCATTGTCAATCCCACATTCTCTGTCTATAATGGAACTATCTATTAACATTGTACCATATCGGCAAGGGGTTTTCTATGAAAAAAACACGTTTT
This sequence comes from Oscillospiraceae bacterium, assembly GCA_022793685.1. Lineage (GTDB taxonomy): Bacteria > Bacillota > Clostridia > Oscillospirales > Oscillospiraceae > CAKUEI01. Next base: position 50,261 of record JAAWDI010000054.1, on the reverse strand, counting down.
TGCGGCTTGGCACTGGTCTTTGCACTGATGGCGTCTCTTCTCACCCCCCTCACCGCTCACGCTGTGGACGCCCCCAATATTCCCGCGTCCCACGCCCTGCTGATGGACTCCGACCACGATGAGGTTCTCTATGAAAAGGCGGCTGACGAGCGGGCGTACCCGGCCAGCATCACCAAGGTCATGACCGCCCTGCTGGTCTTTGAAGCCATCTCCCGCGGCGACCTGACGCTGGAGACGGTGGTCACCCCCACCAACGCCATTCTCTACGACCTGTCGGCCGACGGTTCCACGCAGGGTATCCAGCCGGGGGAGCAGATGACGGTGAACGACCTGCTGCACTGTATGCTCATCGCCTCTGCCAACGAGGCGTGCAATATTTTGGCCGAGGCGGTCTGCGGCGATATTTCCACCTTCATTGAGCATATGAACACCCGCGCCGCAGAGCTGGGCTGCACCGGCACCCACTTTGCCAACACTCACGGCCTCCATCGGGACGACCACTACACCACCGCCCGCGATATTTACCGTTTTGTTAAAGCGGCCATGGAGTACAAGGCGTTTCGGGAAATTGTGTCTACGGTGCGCTATACCGTCCCCGCCACCAACCTGTCCGACGCGCGCACCTTCTACACCACCAACGCCCTGCTGACCAACTGGAAGTATATCGGCTATACTTACTCCAACGCCATCGGCATCAAGACCGGCCACACCCCCGAAGCGGGGCAGTGCCTTGTCGCCGCCGCCGTGGACGGCGACCGCACCTTTATTTCGGTGGTTTTGGGCGCGCAGGAGGTCAAGCGTGCGGACGGCACCACCGACGTGCAGTCCTTTTCCCTGACGAAAACTCTCTTCCAGTGGGGCTTCTCCAACTTTTCCCGCAAGGCCATTCTGGACGGCGCCACCTTCCTTCGGGAAGTGCCCGTCTCTCTCTGCGCCGATAACGACTATGTAATTGTCAAACCGGCGGGAAATCTGGAACGCACCCTACCCAAAGACGTAGACCCCTCCCAGTTTACCCTCACGGAAAGCCTGCCCACCGAGCCGGTGGAGGCTCCCATTCAAGAGGGACAAGTCCTCGGCACCGTCGCCCTCTCTTATGAGGGCAAGGATTACGGCACCATTGACTTGGTCGCCAGCGAAGCGCGGGAACGCTCTGAGCTGTTGTACCGCCTCAATTTTTTCAAGGACCTTTTGGGCCACGGTTGGGCAAAAATCATTTTGGCGGCCGTGTTGATTATCTTGGCCATCGTCATTCTTCGGTTCACCCTGCTTCGTCCGCAGCGGCGCTATGGGCGCGGCCACAGGCGAAGCACCAGACGTTACACCGGCACCCGCCGGCGGCGGTAAGAAAAGAAAACGTCCAACGCAGACAAGCTGCGTTGGACGTTTTTTATGATTTTCCGAGGAAACCCTTCAGCTTCTCTTTGACCTCCGGCGTCAACAGCTTGGAAGCCAAACGGTAAGGCGCACTGGGCAGCTTCAGGTATTTTTCGCGGGTCTGTTCATAGGGCAGCGCCGTGAAGGACGCAAAAAATCCGGCCCGCTTGGGAGACGCCGGGTGGGTCGACACCAGACGGGGGTTGCCCTTCCACGCCTCCGACAGTGGACGGGGCACCGCTTGGAACTCCTCGCACAGCGCCTCAAACCGCGTCTGCGCCTTCTCGGTGTTGGGCAGCACCATTGAAATGCCCCGCTCACCGTCCACAGGGAGCGCCGCCATGTCCACGCCCCAGAAGTCTCCGAGGGTAAAATCGGCAGGCCGGGGCGGCTGGGAGTAGCGGCACTCCGTACAGCAGGGCCGCAGGAACAACGACATACCAAAGCCGCGGCCATAGGGCGTATCATTGAGGGGCCACGCCTCCTCCTGCCCGTCCTCATAGGTGACCGCCAAGCTGTATTTGTGCCAGCCTTGACGCTTGTCCCGAAAACGGACTGCTCTCACTCTTGCGCCGTGCTTTTGGCCCAGATAGTCCATCTCTGCACGGAATACAGCCGGAGACGGCACGCCCATGCACACCAAGTCGACCGTCAGAAGGTTTTCGTGGTCGCCTCCCAGCACGCGGTAAAGGCCGTCTATCTGGCAGGCGGTGCCGGAAAAGAGCACCTGTTTGCCTACCTCCAGCGCCGCTTTGACCTGCCGGTAGCAATCGCCCATGTCGCTTTGGAGATACTTGGAGCCGCGGAATGCCGCCAGCTCCTCACGCTTTTCCGCGCCGGTGTGGCGCAGATGCAGACTATCGTCAAGGGCTGCGCCGAACACAACACCGCCCTTGGCAACGGTATCCTCCGCCAGCACGCTCCAAAAGCCGCCGGAGCTGCTCTGCTCCCGCACATCGGGGTCGTTGTGCCAGACCGCATAGGCGCACTTGGCAGAAGTCCCCTCATAGGGATGCAGCGACGGGCAGGCGGCGGTACATTTGCCGCAGTCGATGCACTTCTCTCCCACTGTGGGGCGCAGGAACCCTTCCATATCGGCGGCCATTTCGATGGCGCTCACCGGACATACGGCGGCGCACGCGCCGCATCCGGTGCAATCTGACGGCTTGCACAGCTTCGTGCGCTCCTCCTCCGGCAGCTTCCGCTCAGGCAAAGGCCGACCGAATACCGCTGCTTTGAGATAGGCGAGGGACTCCTCCCGCGCGTTCTCCAGCCGTTCCGTCACCGCAGGGTAGTCAATCTTGTCGGTCAGAGCCGCGCAGCCGGACAGCCCTACCACCCGCTCAGTGAGGCCCAGCGTTTTCAGCAGGTTGTAGCCCCGCGCCGCAGACAGGTCGCGCCGTTCCTTGGGACTGACGGTTGTAAAGAAATCCTTCTGGAACTGGACGGAAAACACCGTCCCGTGGAAGGAGTCGGTACAAACATAAGCGGCGTCACGGAACAGGCCCAAAAATTCCTTCGGCCCTGCATCAAACACGATTTTCGCGCCCTTCACCACCGCCCGGCGCGCCCCTGCAAGCTGCACCACCGGCAGGCCGGTCTCCTCACGGAGGCGCTGAATGGTGGGCGCCATAGCGGAAGGGTCGCCAATCAGATAACAGAGAATATACCCCCCCTGCTGAGAAGGTTCGGCCAACCCGCCCCACTCTTCTCCGGTGAGCAGCAACGTGGGGTCAAGCACGTCATAGACGGGCGCGTCGCTCACCTGCTCAATGATGGCCCTTCCCCGCTTCTCTCTGGTGGACAGGGCGGAAAAACCCTCCAAATACCCCTTCAGTTCCTCGCCCATACCTTCCGGCAGCGCAGGGAGCCCGAAGCTGGGGGCATACGCCGCCTTGCGTCCCTCGGTAAACGTCAGAAAAAAGGCTGGGGCAAACCGCTTGTTCTCAAAAATAAGGGGGTTCCATATCTGGTCGCTGCCCGACAAATACACATCGTATTCCGGCGGGGCGGCCTTCAGCTCCTCCAGTGTGGTATAACACACCGGGGACAGGTGCATTTCCTCCGCCACAAACGCCTCAAAGCGGTCATGCCGCGCCTTGAACGCGCCGTAATGCAGGGCGGTATGGGCGTTGGACACCTTGGCCTTCAGGCCCTTGTCCTGCTTGAAAAGCTGGTTGGTTCTGGTGGTATGGGGCAACCGGTAATCAATGATTTCACACTCCGCCCCCAGTTTTTCCACCGCCCGCATGGTGGCATAGGCCTGAAGCTGCGCCCCGTAGTGGTGGGCGAAGTGGAAGGTGATAAGTCCTGCTTTCATCGGCATTACGCTTCGGCCTGCTTCAATGCCTTCGCCAGCTGGTCGGGGCAGGAGGTTGGGCGCATTCCGCAGCGGATACCCTCCATCTTTTCAATGGCGTCCTCCACCGTCATGCCCACCAGCAGCTTGGAAATCGCTTGTAGGTTTCCGTGGCAGCCGCCGAGGATGCGCACCTCCTGAATTACGCCGTCCTCCACTTCGATTTGCATGGCGCGGGAGCAAACGCCCTGAGGCACATATTGAATAGTCATGGGTTGGTTCCCTCTTTCCTGTGATATGGTCTCCCCTATGATAGAGGATGCAGTTGGAAAAGGCAAGCGGTTTTTAGCCGTCATAGGGATAATGCTCTGCAAAATAATCTACAATCACTTTGACAAAGGCCGACACCGCCCGATTGTGGCTCTTTTTGCGGTAGGCAATGGAAAATTCAGGCCGGTCGTCCGTATCGGTCAGCTCCAAAAATTTGCACCGCTCCTCATTATAGCGGTTGACGCCCTCCGGCAGAAATGCAATTCCTCTATTCAACTCCACCAGCATCAGCAAAAATTCCATGGATTGAGCGGTTTCTACAATATGGGGCGTATAACCCTCCGTCGCCCGCTGTGACACCATGTGCTGATAAGTCTCGCTGCCAAAGTCCGGAGCTGTCATAACGATGTCCTCCCCGGCCAATTCCCGGGCGCTGACGCTATCCCGCTTCGACAGCGGGTTTTCCCGCGATACCAGCACCCCCATCTTGAACCTGCGCAGGCAATGAACTTCAAACTCATCGCCCAGCTTCAGGTCATAAGCAGGAGCCATAGCCACATCTACCTCGCCGGACTCCAGCTTGCGGCGCAGGCCGGAGAACGTCTCCTGAACCGGATGAATCACCGTATCGGGCCAATTTTTGTGAAAAAGGCTCACCAGGTCAAACAACTCATCCATTTCCGTTCCCGTCACCAGGCCCAGCAGAATGGTGCCGCCGCCTTCCCGGTAGATATGCCGCGCCTTCTTCACCGCTTGGTCATAGAGCGCCACGATACGGACGGCGTCCCCATAAAAGCTCTCCCCCGCCGGAGTCAGCGCTACCTTTCCCTTCTCCCGTGAAAAAAGGAGGGCCTCCAGTTCCCGCTCCATTGCGGCAATCTGCTGGCTGATGACCGGCTGCGACACATAGTTTTTCTGCGCCGCTTTCGTGAAGCTCTTGCTCTCCGCCGTGTCGATGAAATAGCGCAGACGCAGGATATTCATGGATAACGCCTCCTTTTGGTCGCTTGCATTGTCATTAGCATATAATTATAACACAATCCACCGCCGTTGTCCTCTCTTCCACTCATTTTTTCCGTTTTGACGAAAAAGAGCGCGCACCTTGAGTGCACGCTCTTTCCCTTATCCTTGCAGGGTACAGCCTTTGCGTTATTCCTGTGCCTGCCCCCTCTTTCTCGCCTCAGTCTCTGCCACACACTGGGCAACCTTCTCTTCGTTCAGGTGATAGCCGAAAATCAAGATAAGCAGACTGATGATACCTACCACGGCGCCGAGCAGCATATACCCGTTGTTAAAGCCCGTAGCATAGGATTCAAGAATCACAGGGTCGGTAATTGTGGCGTCATACTTGATAATGCCCAGAATTGCCGCAACAATCACGCCCTTGACCAGCAGGCCCACCTTGACGGGCACATTGTAGAGGGACATGACAAACGCCTTGCAATCCACGCCCGTTTTCCACTCGCCATAGCTGGCGCAGTCTCCGTAAATTGCGATGGCCGGCATGTTGGAGATTCCGCCGATAACCGCGGAAATCATGGTGCATACGATGAAAACGACAGGGCCGGGGCGAAGCGCCCACATTGCCAGCATATACACGATGTTAACCACGCCCGCAAAAATCATCACATTCTTTTTATTGCCCTTAAACAGCTTCATTGCAATGGGATAGATAAAGGTGGTGACCATGGTGGCAACGCTGCGCAGCGTCATGGTGATGCCCATGAGCGCCAACGCACCCAAGGTATATTGGAAATAATAGAACATCGTTAAGGACTGCGTAAAAATGCCGGTAAAGAAAAACAGGTTGTAAAACAGGATGCAAATCAACGGGCCGTTTTTGGTGACGTTTGAAATCATCGCTTTTACAGAAGGCCCTTTCGCCGCCTGCGCGCCGCCGGACGCCAGTTTCTGGGCTGCGTCCGCAGCTTCCGCCTCTTTGATATTCATGCCCAGCAGTACGAATGCAATGATGTACAAAATTCCGCTGACAATGACAAACAGCATATAACCCATTGTGGTGCTATTGGTCATGCCATTGAACGCGCTGATGACCGGCATGACAATCAGGCCAATCAGGGCGCCAGACCAGTTGGCCGCCGTGCCGAACAGCATGGACAGGGACGAACGCTCGGCCACATCGTCCGTCACAAGAGTCGGCAGTGCGTTATATGCCGTCTCCGCCATCGACCAAACGAAGTGGGCGACAATCAGGGAGATGATAATCATAAGGCCGCAGTGCCAGTCGTCGTCCAAACGCACAAAGCAAAGCGCGTAGGTAATCGTTGCGATAACAGGGCCTACATACAGCCAGAAGCGGTACTTGCCAAAGGGCAGGTGCAGCTTTTCCAGAATAGCGCCGTTCAAGAAGGAAAAAATTAAGTCGACCACTGAAGGGATATTCAGCACCAGACCGACGATTGCCACCGGCAGCAGGGCTGCGTCTGTTAAATAGGCTGAGAAGTAATACATCTCAATGCCCACGAACAGACTAAACATGAACTTTCCAATGAAGTACAATGCTTTTGTCTTGCCGGGGGTTGCCATGCGTTTGACTTCCATGGTAACACTTCCAATCTCTTCATTTTAGGTGAATATAAACAACAGAGGGGAAGCTCCACCGCTTCCCCTTCGTCATTTCGACCATATTATAACCCATCCCGCGCTGATTTGCAACCGCTGAAATCTTCCTCCCCATTCCTCTCCGCGACTTCTTCATAGCTTTTTCTGAAACTTCTCTCCGCCCGCAGAAACATTTTCGCTCAACCGGTGCAAAAAGAGCCGGAAGCTGACGCCTCCGGCTCTTTTCTTCACAAAATGGATTAAAGCCCCTGCTCTGTGCGGCGAATCAGGTCGTTCTGGCAGTCCTTAAAGACCTCCACGAAGTAGGCGGAGAAGCCCGCCACGCGGACGACCAAGTCCTTGTACTTGTCGGGGTTCTTCTGGGCGTCGCGCAAGGTGTCGCTGGACACGATGTTGAGCTGCAGCTCCATGCCGCCGCGGTCAAAGTAGGTCTGCATGACGGCCTTCAGCTTTTGGATGCCCTGCGGGCCGTTCACCGCCGTGGGATGGAACTTCATGTTCAGCAGGGTACCGTTGCCATACTCGCTCTGGTCGAAGTTCAGCACGGAGTTCAGTGCGGCCAAGGGGCCGTTCTTATCCATGCCCTGGCGGCCGGAGATGCCGTCGGTCAGCGGCTCGCTGCTCTTGCGGCCGTCCGGAGTGGCAGAGGTGAAGTAGCCGAACAGCACGTTGCAGGTGACGGGGTAGCAGCCTGCGGCGAAATGGTTGCCGCGGGGGCCGGTGCAGCGGTTGATGCCGTTGGCATAGGTGGAGGCGGCGAAGTTAACATACTTGTCGGCCACCGGGTCGCCGTTGCCGTAGTGGGGCACGTCGCCGCTGTTGATGAGGCGGTACAGTTCCTCATGGCCCTCCCAGTTGTTCATCACCGCGTCGTACAGCTCGCGGGTGGTGGCCAGCTTCTTCTCAAAGCAGACATAGTCGATGATGTTCAGGCTGTCCGCCAGATTGCCCAGACCGATGCAGGAGTTGCCGGTGGAGTTGTACTTTGCGCCGCCCGCCTGCACGTCCTTGCCGCTCTCCATGCAGCCCACGAAGGTGGCGGAGGCCAGCGGCAGCGGATAGTGGAACGCGCTCATGGACTCCCAGGCGTTGATGTTGGTGCACTGCCAACGCGTGAAGAACTCCATCTGAACCTCGACGGCCTTCAGCACCTCGTCCATGCTCTTCATGTCATAGAGATAGCCGGTGGCGGGGCCAGTTCGCTGAGGCTCCGGCGCGCCGGGGAAGCGCAGGGGGTTGGTGCCGTTGTTGATGGCCAGCAGCAGCACGTTGGCGATGTTCATGTAGGACTCGGTGCCGGTGCCGCCGGGCTGTGCCCACTCATAGCCGCCCACAGACGGCTCCACGCAGCCCTCCAGAGAGTAGTTGCGGGCGTCCTCGATGGGAATGCCGCGCTTCATCAGGCCTGCAATGATAACATCGTCATTCTCGAAGGTGGGCACGCCGCCTGCGATTTTCGTCGTCTCAATGGCGGCCTCCCACAGCTCGTCAGGCGTGCCCTTGTGGATACGCAGCGCCTGCGGGGGGTCGTGCAGCACCAGACGGCCCGCCGACTGGAGCATCATGTAGGTAACGGCGTTGGTGGCGTCGTTGCCGTCCTTGTCCACGCCGCCCATGGTCATCAGCTGACCTGAGGTGTAGCCTGGGCCGGACTTGGTGGCGCCTTCAGACCAGATTTTATTGCACTCGGCCACCTTCAGGTAGAACAAATCCATCAGTTCCTGCGCATATTCAGGCGTGATAGTACCGTTCTTAATGTCCTGCTCATAGTAGTGACCCAGATACTGGTCAACGCGGCCATAGGAGATACCGTGCTGCTGGCCGTCCATGCACATGGCCAGTTGGTACATATAGATGCACTGGATAGCGTCGCGGAAGTCGCGGCAGGGGTTCTCCATAATCCAGTTCAGCGTGTCCGCCATGCGCTCCAGCTCGGCTTTGCGCTCCGGATTTTTCTCCGCCTTGGCCAGCTCGGCGGCGCGGGCGGCGTAACGCTTGGACCAGGTGATGATGCCGCCGCAGACGATGTCGATGGCACGGTAGAAGTTATATTTGTGGATGTCGTCGCCGAAAATGCCGTTTTCCTCCATCTGCTCCATCTTCTCGCGGGCTTCCTTGCCGATGGCGCCGAAGCCCTTCTGGGTGGCAACCCAGAAGTTGGCGGTGAAGTGGCCGACAGGAGACTGGCAGTTATTCTTCGGGCCGAAGAACAGCACGCCGTTGCCTGTCATATGGTCGCGGTGGAAACGGGGCATGTAGGCGTCGGTCATGGCGCTCATGGAGTGCTTATCCCAGTAATCGCCCGTCTCCAGCAGGTACTTCTCGTCCTCCGGGTCGATGTCATAGGGGTCCTGCTCACGCTTGGGAATGGTGCCGGCACGCAGCTCGGCCATGAACCAGTTGAAGGAGGTCTCCGGGTACAGGGCGCAGGAGCGATAAGTCTCGCCCTGCCAGCCCACGATGACCTCATCCTCGTTGATAAGGGTGGGCATCTGCTCAAACAGGGCGCGCATCACCTTTGCGCGCTTGAGAATGCCAGTAATATCGGGGTTGTTCATGTAAAATTCCGTCACGATGCGGTAACGGTTGAGGTCCACCTTCGGCCGGGTGGTGCGGTACTTCTCGCGGATTTTCTGAACCCGCTCGCTTATGGGCTTCAGCTGATACATATATTCTTTCCTCCTAACAGTCTTTCTCTGTTTACAACATGGTTACAGCGGCAAAGACCGCCGTGGCCGGGTGCGCCTGCTGTTTAAGCGCCTAAAGCCACAGTTCTCTTTATAACAGTTTACCGCATTTTCGTCAATCTGTTAAATATCTTTCCGTCAAGCTCTCATAGCCTTTAGGCATTTCCCCAAAAAGCCTCAGCCTTACTGCGGCGGCTTTTCGGCCTGCTCACCCTTCTGTAAAATGTGCAAAATGTTCCTTTGTCAGCGCGATAAAAATCTTCAACGCCTCCGACACACCCACCGTCCGGTGGGCAATCACATAAGGCACCCGGTCTTCTGTTCCCACCAACCGCACAGTACTGCACTTCTCTTTATCATGGCGCATATAGGAGGGCACAATGGCGATGCCCGCATTGATTTCCACCAACAGGCGCAGGGTTTCAGCAGAGTCCACCGCCTCCCGCAGCTTCGGCTCATAGCCCTCGCGGCGGCGCTCCTCCATCCAGTGGCGAAAGCTGGCTGGACCATACGCCTCTGAAGTGGTGATGAGATACTCGTCCTTCAAGTCAACGGCACGCATTTCCTCCTGCCTGGCCAGGGGACTTTGATTGGACACCAGCGCCACCGACTGTAACTCCAGCAGCGGCTCGCACACTACGCTGTCAATGTCCTCAAGGTCATAGCATACCGCCACCGCCGCGTCCAGACGACCGCTCTCCAGCCCCCGGCGCAGGCCGATAAAGCTGTCATAGGTCGGCATCACCCGCACACCGGGGCAGCGCCGCACAAAGGCGCTCAATACCTCGCTCAGCCACTTGTCATCCGACCCGGCCACCATTCCAAGGAAAATGACCTCCTTGTCCCCTTCCCGAATGTTTCTGACCTGCATGACCGTCTTTTCATAGGCGTCAACCACCTTGACGCAGCCTCGGTAAAATACCTCTCCCTCCGCTGTGAGGGAGACGTTTCCCTTCCGGTCCCGCAGCAGCAGGGCAGCGCCCAATTCCCGCTCCAGCGCCGCAATCTGTTGGCTGACGGCAGACTGGGAAATATAGCCCCGCTCCGCCGCACGGGTAAAGCTGCGGCATTCCGCTACGTCAATGAACACCTTGAGCCGCTCAATCTGCATAGCCTTTTCCCCCCTTGCCGTTTTGCATCTTAATTTCATTTTATTTTAACACATCTTCCGCATTCCGCGCCATACAAAAATTTTCTGCGCCACATGAAAACACCGCAGCGGGTCTCTATTCAGAGACCCGCTGCGGTTTGGGAGTACAAACTGTATGGAGGGCGGTTCCAAATTCCCTCCCACAGCCGGTTGGAAGCTTATTCTGCGGCAGCGGCCGCCTTGCGCGCGTCGATTTCCTTCTGCATCTGCGCCACCTTGCTCTCGTTCAGGCGGTACAGCAACAGGTTGACCGCGATGGCCACCACGGAGATGATGACGGGAATCAGGAAGTAAGCAAAGCGGAAAGCATGGTCATAGGCAGAGGTATCGGTAGCAGTGGCGGAGTAAGAGATACCCACCAAAACCGCAGACCAGATGAAGTTTTTGACTACAATGCCAATTTTGATGGGCATAACGGTGAGGGACATAACAAAGCCCTTAACGTCTTTGCCTGTCTTCCACTCGGAGTAGGTGGCACAATCGAAGTACAGGCCGAGCTGCATGGACATAATGGTGGCGGACAGGAAGCTGGCAATCAAAATCAGCGCCATGGTACCTACCGCGCCCAGGTTCGCCACATAGGCAATCAGATAGACCACAGCCAGAGCGGCGAAGCCAAACAGATAGCAGGCCCGCTTGCTTCCCTTGAATATCTTCATGTACACCGGCATCAGGAACGAGCCAATCAGCTTGGACAAGCTGTTGATGGAGATGAAGGTGCCCATCATGGCGATGGCGCCCACCTCGAAGGAATAACTGAAGAGATAGAAGTTGGCGGCAGAGCCAATCATGGCGTTACAGTAGGTGCAGGCCACGCCGACCATCATAGCCAGCAGGTTGGGGTTGGTGACGGCGCTCTTCAGCGCGGCGCCCAGATTGCTCTTCTGCTTGACCTCGCTCTTACCGGCGGCCTTCCTGTCGGCGGCAGTCTCTTCACAGCCCTTGGTGGCAAAGAACAGCCACCAGAAACCCACCCAGTACAGGATGCACAGTATGACGCCAAGACCGCAGTAGCCCAAAACCATGTTACCCTTGAACAGGCCGGAGATGGCCATCACAATAGGCATACCGATGAAGCCGAACAGCAAGGTGTTGGCCATAGAGCCGCGGCCACCCCACACAGACAGGCTGGCACGCTGGCCCTGGTCCTCAGTCATGACCAAAGGCATGGAGTTCCATGCCGCCTCTGCGACGCTCCAGACGATGTGGCTGATAACAAAGCCGATGATGATAACGACGGCGGATACCATCTCGTTGTCGCTCACCTTGGAGAACATGAAGATGTGGAACACGGTGACGATGGGGGGCGAAATGAGCAGCCAAGAGCGATACTTTCCCCAGGGCAGGCGGGATGCCTGCAAAATCGTTCCCAGGAAGAAGGACACGATGAAGTCGATAACGCTTGTCACAGACAGCACCATAGCCACGATACCGGCCGACATCAGGGCGGCGTCGGTCATGAACGCGGAGAAATAGAACAGCTCGCAGCACGTCAGCATGGCGAACAGCAGCTTCGCCACGCAGTACACGATGTTCATGTACATGGGGTTTTTCATCTTTTTCTCAGTCAAAGTCATTCTCTCCTCTCTCACATAGCGCTTTGCGGATACCTCCGCATTGCCGCCCATGCGGTGCGACCACGCAGCGCTCTGCTTTGCGGAATAGTTCCAAAATCATTGTAGCCCACCCCATTCATTTTGTGAAATATATCTATAATCTTACGATATAAGGCGCTCTAATATGCTTGGTCCCCTCCGTTGATTTTCCCGTTTTTCTCTATGGCTTATTTCTTTTTCACTATCATTTCCTTTCGTATCGTGCTGTCATGAATATCCTGTCAAACGAAATTGCGCCGTCAAAGCGAAAATACAAAACCCCCCAGCCGATTGGCCGGGGGGGTTTTATGATTTACTTTTCCTTCTTGCCCTTGCGCTGAAGCTGAATGCGGTCTGCAATCATGGCGATGAACTCGCTGTTGGTCGGTTTTCCTTTGGCATTGCTGACGGTATAGCCAAAATACTTCTGAAGAATTTCCAAATCGCCCCGGTCCCATGCCACTTCGATGGCGTGGCGGATGGCGCGTTCCACACGGGATGCAGTGGTGTGGTAGCGTTTGGCCACTTCCGGGTATAATATTTTCGTTACCGCATTGATAACGTCCATGTCCTCCGCCGCGATAATGATGGCTTCCCGCAAATATTGATAGCCTTTGATGTGGGCGGGTACGCCAATCTCATGGATGATAGCCGTCACCAGGCTTTGCAGGTTTTCTTCCCGCTCCGGCTCATCCTCTTCGCCGGAAGCGCCGCCCATCATCTGGCGCAGACGCTCAATCACAGCGGTCAGCTTACACGGCTTCATCAGATAATAGTCCGCACCGGCGGCCGCTGCCATCTGGGCCATATTGCCGCGGGCAAAGCCGGACAGCACCAGAGTCACCGGGCGTTCTTCCCCATTTTCGTTAGACAGGTGCAAACGTTCCAGCACTTCGAGGCCGTCGGCGCCCGAAAGTACCATTTCCATCACCACAGCATCAGGCTTGAGGCTTTGCGCCAAGGCGAGCAGTTCCTCTCCATCTCCTGTCTCACCCACAACAGCCATATCTGCTTCAGCGTTCAGGGCATCCGCTAAAATCCGGCGGTATTCCTCTCCGCTGTCGGCAACCAGAATTCTTTTCTTCTCCATGAGGCGACTCCTTCCGTCAGCTTATACCTTGCTGACCTAAACTTCATCGCGATAACAAACGAACCGGTTACCGTTAATTTACCATATTCAGACAACAAACGCAAGATGGATTTGGTATTTTCTGTCACAAAAAGTTCGACAATTATCGACGCGCTACGACGCTTGCCGTGCTGTTTCCGCCTCACTCAGCATATTTTCTGCCAGGATTCCGTAACCTGTGGTCGGGTCGTCTACCAGGACGTGGGTTACCGCGCCTACCAGTCTGCCATTCTGAAGGATGGGGCTGCCGCTCATTCCCTGCACAATGCCGCCGGTGGCGTCCAGCAGCCGCTGGTCGGTTACCTTTACCATCAGGTTGCGGGTCTCTCCCGGAGAAGCGGGGTAAACGCGGGTAATCTCCACCTCGTATTCCTCTGTCTTCTCTCCGGCAATGTTGGACAGGATGGTAGCCTTACCCACCTGTACCTCCTGACGGGTGGCCACCTCCATGGGTCGGCCGATGGTCTTCAGTTCTTTGCAGCCGTCCTCCGCAATGCCAAAAACACCGCTCGGTGTGTTGGCATACAGCTCGCCCATATCGCGGTTTACCTGAAATGCCCCGTGCAATTCCCCAGGCGCGCCGCTCTCACCCCGCTTCACGTCGGACACTGCGGCATACATGATGCCGCCCTCTTCCAGCGGCATAAGCATGGCGGTGTCAATGTCGTTGATTCCATGGCCCAGGGCGGCAAAAAGTCCGCTTTCAGGGTCATAAAACGTAACCGTTCCAATGCCTGCCATGGAATCCCGCAGCCAAGCGCCCAGCTTATAGCTGCCAGTGGCGTCTTCCGTACCCTCTGCGGTGAATTGCAGTGGCTTGCCGCCCCGCACGGCGCGAATGGTAAACTCACCGCCGCCGCTCTCCTCGACGTGCTCCCGCACTTCTTCAATGGTATTGACCTCATCGCCGTCCACATGGGTGATAACGTCGCCCACCCGCAGACCGCACGCCTTGGCAGGTGAAGACTTCTCCTCAGCGCCGCCGACCTCCTCCAAGCCGACTACCAAAACGCCGTCGGAAAACAGCTTAATGCCTACCGCCCGCCCTGACGGCACCACTACCCTGCGCTCGCTTGCGTCGGCTTTGCTTGCCGCATCTCCGCCGTTACCTGCGGCAAACCATGCGCCCGCCCGCACCTGTAAAAGCATCACTGCCATCAAAAAAACAGCAAAAATGCGCACGCACAGCAGTGGGTCAATGGTGTGATGGGGTCTCTCGCTTGCTTCTTCTCTCATGAAACCACCCCTCTCTGCAAACAATAAAAGACGAAACGACGAAAACGCGAACAACGCGTTTCGTAACGTCCCGCCTGTTTAATATATGTCTTTCGGCGGCAAAAACCCGCCTCGGCTTCTGCCAATGAAACACACCTTTGGGATGGAAAACTTTCACTTTCCCCGTACCGGTCTACCTTTGCGGCGGGCGGCACAATTTGGAAGAAAAAACGGAAATATCAGCCTGCCTGAAAATTGGTTTCCTTGCTGCGGAAGTCAGATGTTCCCAAATTTTATGCCTGTCACAAGCAGCATAAAAGTGCAGAAAAAAGCACAACCCCCATCCGTCCAGCGCGGATGGGGGTTCACTCCTGATGCTGCTTGGGTTCTTCCATTTGGTTAACCTCTGCTTTCTCTGAATTGACGCCTTCCGAAAAGAGGGGAGCTCTCTTCTGCAACACTTTCGCAACATGCCGGGTCACACAGAAACCTGTCTTCCAGTCCTCTTGTGCCATCTCACTACAGTGAGCCAATGTTCGGGTCGCTGTTCAGAACTCCTGTTTTTGCCTCTCGCAGACGCCGCTGGAAAAGGGATTCGATTTTTACTTGCCCATTGGACTCTCCTCCTCTTTTCTGTCTGCATTGTACAGCGTCATCTTCATTTTGTCAATACTTTTTATGAAAAATATCTAAAATTTTTTCATAAAAAGAGCGCCCCTCTGGGGCGCTCCCCTCTACCTTACAATTCCCGCAAATATCGAACCATGATATATTCTTCTTCGTTTTCGTCCACAACCACAAAGCCCAGCTTTCGGTACATCCCAACCGCATAATTGGCCTTCTGCACCGCAAGGGACGCTTTCTCACAGCCGCACCCCTTCAGAACATCAAGCATTTCCTTCATCATGGCCGTGCCGATACCCTGCCCGCGATACTCTGGGTAGAGGGAAATTGCGAAGGACGGCGTTTCATCGTCAAGGTGCCCATAATCGTCCATGACGCGCACCCACACGGCCCCCGCCGCCTTTCCGTCCACCTCCGCCACCAGCGCCCGGTCGTGGGGCTGTGTCCCAAAGCCCGCCAGATAAACCTGCAATTCCGGCCTTTTGACGATGGACCGGGGCGGCGGCTCTACGCCCTTCGGGATAAAAATCGCTTCATAGAGGAAGTCTTCAAGCAGAGGGTATTCGTCCGGCTCCATGGCCCGTATCACAACCGCCATATAGCGCCTCCTTAAAACCGGTATGCCTTGATAAGCGTTCCCGCCTCCAACGGCGGAGACCCTGCCGGAATCTCTCCCAGCAGCTCAAAGCCCCGCAGAGAGGCAATCATACCGTTGCCCTGCCGGGGATTTTCCGCAAAGACGGCCCGCCCGTCTGTGATTTCCAGTCTGCCCCGAAGCAGGCGGGTCACCGGGCTGGCCTTCCGCACCGCTTCCTTCAGCGGCAGCACGATTTCCTCCGGCAGCACGTCACAGCGGCCGCACTGCCGCTTCAGGTAGGGCATGGCCACCCGCAGCAGGCACACCGCAGCCGCCCCTGGATTGCCCGACAGGCTGAGGATATGTTTGTTCCCCTTGACAGCCGCCACCACGCAGGAGCCTGGCTTCATGCTGATTTTGCGGAACAGCACCTCAGCGCCCACCCGCTCGACGGCGGCGTGGGCAAAATCATAGTCCCCCACCGACGCGCCGCCGGTGGTAATGACAATATCCGCCTGCTCCAGCGCCTGCTCCAGCCGCGCCGCGATGCGTTCCGCGTCGTCCTCCACCGCGCCGAGGTCGAGGCAGTCAAAACCTGCCTCCTCCAGCATGGCGGCCAGCATGGCGTTGTTGCTGTCGTAGATTTTCCCCGGCTCCAGCGGCACCCCCGGCGGCGTCAGCTCTGAGCCGGTGGTGAACAGCGCCGCCGTTGGGCGCTTATATACGGCGCACCGCTCCCGCCCTTGGGCGGCCAGCATTCCCAACTCCGGCGCGGCCAGCAGCGCGCCCTGTTCCAGAAGAACAGCGCCCTGCTCCAGCTCCTCGCCCCGATAAATCACATTTTGGCATGGCTTCAGCGGCGCGAAAATGCGAACCGTGCCGCCGTCCCGTTCTGTTTCTTCAAATTTGATGACGGAGTCCGCCCCCGCCGGAATGGGCGCGCCCGTCAAAATTTTGGCGGCCATACCCGCCCCCACCGTTTCGGTGGGCGCCGTCCCCGCGGGAAGCTCCTCCACAATGCGCAAAACGGCGGGCAACGATTGCGCGGCGTTTGCCGTGTCCTCCCATCGGACGGCATAGCCGTCAAAGGGGCTGCGGTCAAAGGGCGGCATGGGCACACTGGCAGTCACGTTCTCCGCCAGCACCCGCCCGCGGGCCGCCCGCAAGGACAAGGTCTCCGTTTCACGCTGTACCGACAGGGACAGCAGAATGTCCCGCGCCTCGTCTGCCGTAACGGTCTTTTTCATGCTGCTCACCCGCTCTCCCTTTCCACGTCAGCGGCGATATACCCCGCCAGTCCGGCGGCGTCGTCCAGCCCAAACACCGGCGCGGCCGTTTCCACCGCCATATCGGACGCCACGGCAAAGCATTGGTCTGGCTCCACCGCAAAGCCCGTCCCAGCGGCGGCGCGCGCCACCAGTATCTTTTTCCAGTCGCCGAATTTGAAGCCTTCGGTCAAAATCAAGTCCACATCGCGTATCATGCCGAGCAACACCTCCGGTTCCACCGGACGGTTCTCCATGACGACGGCCTTCCGCCCGGACGCAAGCGCCGTCACGTCCGCGCCCGCGGCTGTGAAACGGTAGCTGTCCTTTCCTTCCCGGTCTATTTCAAAGTCGTGGGCGTCGTGCTTGAGCACCGCCACCCGCAGGCCCAGCTTTCTCAGTTCCGGTATCAGCTTTTCCAGCAGGGTCGTCTTTCCGGTGCCCGAATAGGCCACCACAGAATAGACAGGTATCACGGCGCGCCTCCTTCCCGCCCAGCGAGGGCCTTTTTATAATCCTCCGGGGTGTTGATGTTCCGCAAAGCCTCCGCACAGCTTGGCGGCACCTGTACCTCCCGCACGCGCAGCTTCTCTAACACCGCTCGAACGCGGCGCTCGCCGCGCTCCAGCGCCTCGTCTGCCGCCGCAAGGGCTTTCCGGCGATACAGCCCCAGCAGCGGGCTGCTGCGGCCGTCAACGCTGGGAATGACGCAGTCGTCCCCGTCCTGTAAGGCGTCCAGCAGCAGACAGAATACCTCCTCTGTCAGAAAGGGCGCGTCACAGGAAAGCATCAGCGCCAACGGCGTTTCGGCGCGCCGGAATATGGTACTCAGCGCCCCCACTGGGCCAACCTCTTGCCGCTCGTCCTCCCACTGGGGCAGTCTGCCCTCAAATTCCGGCTGACGGCGCGCCACCGACGCCGCCGCATGGCAAAAGGGCCGCGCCGTATGGAGAATGTGCTCCCAAAAGGGATAGCCCTCCCAATCCAGCCGGTGCTTGGGCCGCCCCATGCGGGAGGATTTCCCGCCCGCCAGCAGGACGGCGGTTGTGCCGTCAAGCAACGGCCGCCGCGTCTCCCTGCGGTGGAAATGCAGCTGCCACCGCTCCGCCGCTTGGAGCAGCGCCTCCGGCGGTACACCGTACTGCCGCGCCCCCTCTCCCATAAGGCGGTCTGCCAGCTCCGCCCGCCCCGCCAAACGCAGGGCAGCTGTCAAAGCGGCGTGGTTCTCATAGGATGCCCCAAACCGCCACGCGGCAAAATCCGTACCGAAAACCTTGCCGCCCGTTGTGCAAAACTGCTCTAATGCAAAATCAGACAGTACCACGCTTTTGCCGAAAGCACTTTTTGCTGCGCCGTCAAAGCGTTTGAGCCAATCGGTCAGCGCCCACACCGTGCCTTCATCCGCCGCGGCAGTCAAAGGAGTGCCGGACGGCGCTTCCACTGTGAGGGTATTCCCTTCCGCGGCGAGGACTGCCCCCGCAAGGCCGCAGGGCGCAGCAACACCGCGGGCGGCCCGCTCCTTGTCCATGGAGACGGTACTGCGGAAGGTCTTTTTCACCGTACCCGCTCCGCAGGCTATTGTCGTCACATTTCCAGACAAGGTTCACGCTCCCTTTCTCATGCAAAAAGCCGCGCCCCTGAAAAGGGCGCGGCTTTCCTACGGCGATGACCCCGCCGTAAAAAGTGCGCTCCTTTTCAACAGGGAAGGCCGGCGGGTTTCCCCGCCGGCCCGAAGACTCAAGGTCTTGGCCCGGGCGGCATGGCCTTGCGGCTTTAGCCCCCCGTGCTCGGAGTGCTGATACAGTTTTTGATTTAATCCAGCAGGTCTTTGGCCACGGTGTAGTTGAACACCGGGCCTTCGAGACAAACATAGGTCTCGTTTATCTTGCAGTGACCGCATTTGCCCACAGCGCAGGACATCTTCCGCTCGAAGGACACCCAAATTTTCTCCAGCTCTGCGCCGTTCTTGATGCACTCCTGCGCGGAGAAACGCATCATGGCCGGAGGGCCGACGATGACGATGTTGTAGTCCTCGAAGGAGGAGATGGGCACCTCTTTGATGTACTCGGTGACAAAGCCCTTATGGAAGCCGTCGGCCTCCATGTTGTCCAAGCAGTACCAAGTGTTAAAGCGGCTCTTCCACTTCTCCAGCTCGTCGGTGAACAGCACGCTGTTCAAATCCTTAAAGCCGGCAATCAGATTCACCGACTTGCACACGTCGGGATGGTTGTAGAAGTAGTTCAGGGTAGTGCGGACGGGCGCCATACCGGTGCCGCCGCAGATGACCAGCAGGTCTTTGTTCTTGAACTCCTCCACGGGGAACGCGTTGCCGTAGGGGCCGCGCATGAACAGGTTCTCGCCGGGGGCCAGACCGAAGATGCCCTCGGTCAGACGGCCCACCTTGCGGATGGTGAACTCCACATAATCGTCGCCCTTGCCGCTGACGGAAATGGGGGCCTCGCCCACCTTGGGGATGGACAGCATGAAGAACTGGCCGTGTTTTGCTTCGCCGGTGTACTCCACCCGGAAGGTGTACTCCGCCTGCGTCTCCTTCATGATTTTTACGACCTTATGGGGCTTGGAAAGCATAATGTTCTCCATTATTTGCCCTCCTTTCCGGCTTTGGCGTCTTTCAGCTCATCGTGGAAGCGGTTGATGGTCAGCAGGAAGTCGATGTCCTTGGGGCACCGGTTGATGCAGCGGCCGCAGCCCACGCACATATGGCCTTCCGTGCCGAAGCGCTGCTTGTAGTCATAGACCTTATGCAGGGTCTTAAAGCGCATGTTGGCGCCGGGAGTCTTACGAGCCTTGGCGCCGCCCGCCGTCATGGTGAAGGTGTCCAGCATACAGGAGGACCACTTGCGGCGGCGTTCGCCGTCCTTGCTGTTTTCGTCATAGATAACGTCCACCGTGTCAAAGCAGGAGCAGGTGGGGCAAACCGCATTACAGCCGCCGCAGCTGATGCAGGCGTCGTCATAGTCGCTCCAGAACTCCAAGCCGGTGGCCAGCTTCACGTCCTCCTTGCCCTCGATGACGGGCAGGGTGGCCTTACGCTCGTTCTCCGTGACGAATTTGGGGGCAAAATCGCTCTCCTTCGCGCCAGTGAAGCAGGGGGTGAAGAAGCTGTCCTTTACCTGCACCTTGATTTCGTCCTTGCCCATGCGGACTGCCATGCTGTACTTCTCGGCCACGTTGGTGCCCATAGAGACGCAGTAGCAATTCTCATAGCTTCCGGAGCACTCCAGCAGCACCACCTTGACCTTATCCCGCAGGCGGGCATAGTACAGGTCGGCGTGGTCGCCGTTCTTCAGGAAGATGTTGTCCAGCCGCGCCATAGCGTTGACATCGCAGGGGTGGGCGAACAGCAGGATGCCGCGCTCGTCCTTCAGCTGGCTTTCGGTGCTATCGTTCTCCGTGAAGTAAATCATCGTCTGGATGACGGGGTAATAGGCCTCCTTGGCGGAGAAGTCGGACTGGCGGTCATAGACGATTTCACTTGCGGACTTGACCTCGCCGTAACGGACGATGTCCTGTCCCTTGGCGCCGTGTTTTCCGGTCAGCTTGGGGGCGTAAATCTTATAATCCTTGGACAGCTTCTGCAAAATCTTGTCGAACTCGCCGGTGCTGACGGTGTAGCTTACGCTTTCGCCGTCCGTGCCGCCCGCCATCACCTCGTCCAGCATGGCGGCGTCCAGCTTCAGATAGCCGACGGTCAGCTTTGCCACCGCCTTGTAGAAATCAGTGCGGGCGTACTTCTCCATGTCGGCGCAGAGGGCGGGAACCCAGTTCAGCAGGTGCTCCTTCAGGAAGGAGGCCTGCTCCTTCAGCAGGGACTCCTCCGCCGTGGCGGCGCTGCGGCCGCTCAGATAGGCCATGTACTGAAGCTCAATGGCGATGTGGTCCTCTTTGATGTCGGCGGCGACGCCTTCCATCGCAAGGTTCATAGCGCTATACACCGCCTTGACCTGCTCCCAAGCCTCCTGCATGACAAGGCCCTTCTTGCTGGTGTAAACCGACTCATAGGGGAACGCGGCCTTGCCCTGATGCTCCCCCGCAGCGAGAAACACCTTGGCGAAATCGGCGGCCAGCTCGTCGTTCCAATCGGCGGGCAGGGCGGCAAGGGCGCTTTCCAGCAGGTCATAACCCGCCTGAAGCTCGCTCTGGCCGCAGTCCTGCGGAAAGGTCATGCCCTTGAGCTGCTCCATGAAGTCGGCGGAAACCTCCTGCATATAAAAGCGCTGGAGGAAGGAGTAGAAGTTTGCGCGGTTCTTCATAATCTGGGTATATTCCGTTGCGGTCAGCATCCTTTACGCCCCCTTTTCGTCTCTTCACAGTCCTGCGGGAGAACGTCCACCCACTCGCCGCGGCGCAGAATGTAGCGCACACCGGGGGCGTTGCCCAAGTCGCGCAGGGTGTGGACGTGCTCCTCACCCGCCTCCTTCAGCAGCTTGGAGACCTCGCTCTCCGGGTCGTTGATGTCACCGAAATGCAACGCGTGGCCGCAGCAGTTCTTCACGCAGGCAGGCTCCTCGCCCACCTCGCGGAGCTGGGCGCACAGGTTGCACTTGTCCATGACCTGAAGCTCCTGATTGAAGGTGTTCACCTTGTAGGGGCAGGCCTCGGCACAGCTCTTGCAGCCGATGCACACGTTGCGGTCGATGCGCACAACGCCGTCCTCCGGGTCCTTATAGCAGGCGCCGGTGGGGCAGACCTCTACGCAGCTCGGCTCGTCGCAATGCTGGCAGGGGGAAGGCAGAAAATACATCTGAACGTTGGGATAGACCCCCATGGGGCCGACCGTCTTGACCGCGTTGCGGCACGCGCCGAGGGCCACGCCGTTCTCCTGCTTGCAGGAGACCTGACAGCCCTTGCAGCCAATGCAGCGGTCTACGTCAATGACGAAGGTATATTTCTTCATCTTCACCACACCTCCTTTTTGGAAAGCTCCGGGGTATGCTCCATCGCCTCAGGCAGCCACGGACGGAAGTCGCGCGGCTCCAGCCACACGCCCTCCGGAGGGCCGTCCGCCTTGGAGACCTTGACCTGATAGCCGCGGAGGGTGTAGGTGCCCACCACGTCGTTATAGGGCGCGTCGGACTTGGAAAGCAGGTTGACGTTCATCTCTTTCCAGCCGTGGGTCTCGGTGTTGAGCTTCTCCGGGTTCCAGAACCGCTCCATATACACCACACCCTTGCCGATGCCCGGCGTGACGTTGGCGATGGCCCGCACCTTGTTGCGCAGGGACTCCACCCAAACCCAGTCGCCGTCGGCAACGCCGTACTGCTCTGCGGTCTCTGGGTTAATCCACAGCTCGGGAGCGGGATAAATCTCACGCAGCCACGGAATGTTCCGCAGGGTACTGTGATGATAAAAGGGAATCCGGCCGTTGGTCATAACCAGCGGATACTCCTTGGAGAGGTCGCACTCAGGTAGCGGGCTCTCGTGGGGCTCCATGTAATAGGGCAGCGGGTCATAATCGTGGGAGGCCGGGGGCAGCGGCTCGCCGCTAAAGGGCATACCGGTGCGGGACAGGGTGATGAAGCACTCGCCGTAAAGCTCGCACTTGCGGGTGGAGGTGTTGAAACCGCGGGGCTTTCCGGTCTCAGGACGGATATCCTTGTACACATAATAGTGCAGGAAGTCCTCCTCCGGCATGTACTCGATGGGGCCGTCCTTGGACGCCTCTTTAAACTCATCCCACGTCATGTTCAGATAGCGCTTGGTGAAGTGCTCCATGACCTCGGTCATGTTGTCCCAGCAGGGGAAATCCTTGCCCATATATTCCGCGTCAAAGCCGCGGGCGCAGTCCTTGTCGCCCAGCTCGGCGCACTTCTGGGTCAGCAGCGACCAGATAAGGCACTCGTCGATGGTCTCATACAGGTGGTCCACCGGCTGGCGGATGGACACGGTGTTGCACACCTGCTGGAGATAGTTGGTCTCAAGCCACTCCGTGGTAGGCAGCAAATAATCTGCGTAAGCGGAGAAAGAGGTGGGATACATATACATATGAACAATCAGGTCAAGATTGTCCATGGCCTCCACCCACTCGGTGCCGTTTGCCAGCACCGCCAGCTTGTTGCCGGAGCGGTCAAGCCACGCCTTGACGGGGTAGGGCTTGCCGGTCTTGATAGCCTGAAGGCAGGAGGGCGCGTGGGCCGCGTGCCACATATGCAGGCCCTTGTACTCGATGCCGCCCAAACGCTTGACAAGCTGCTCATAGGGCAGCTTGCTCTCACAGAAGGGCACCACGGAGAAGTCGGTGGGCTGAAGGGCGCCGAAGCGCTGCAACAGAGAACCGGGCTGCTCCACGTTGCCCAGCAGCAGGTCGATGATAACAGCGCCCATACCGGCCTGCACCGAGTTGGGGTTCTGGTCGGTGGCCACGCCGATGCACAGGCCGCCGGGGGTGTTCTCACAGAAGGTGCGGATGCCTTTCTCAATCATATCAGCATCAAGCCAGCAGACCTCCGCCGCCTTTTCAAGCGTCCACTCCTCGCAGCGCTCCTTCAAAAGCTGGAAGCCGGTCTTATATGTAACGCCGTCGATTTCCCAAGTCCCCTCCAGCGCAACGTCATAGGCGTCGTTCCACGGGTACTCCAACGGCTGTGCGGAATTGGTCTTCTTGTCCCACACCATAAAGGTGTCAGGCAGCTTGGGATGGGTGCTCTTGCCAGCGCGCCAGCACTCCCCTGTCTCCACGTTGACAAGATACGGCAGGTTCGTCCATTTCAGCACGAACTCCTCGTTGTAGAGCTTGTGCTCCAGCATATAGCGAATCCACGCCAGCTGAAGCGCCACGTCGGTGCCGGGACGGATGGGCAGCCACACGTCGGCCTTGGCCGCGTCCGGAGTCAGGCGGGGGTCGATGACCACCGTTTTCACGCCCTTGGCGCGCAGCTCGACCAGCGCGCCGCCGCCCTGCCCGGGGCAGGAGTAGGACGGGTCGGTACCCCACAGGCAAAGGGACTTCATGGGCGTTCTGTCGGCGTAATAGATTTCCAGCGAATTGGAGTCCGCGATGCTGGGGTCGGTGCCACCGTACATCAGGCCATAGGCCACCTGACGGGGCAGGTAGCACTGGGCGCAGCCCGGCTCAAACCAGTTGGGGGTGCCAAACAGGTTGCAGAAGCGGGCGGGGCTGGTGAACTGGGGGTTGCCGCCGCCGCCGGTGGAGCACATGACGGCTTCGGCGCCGTACTTAGCCTTAATGTCCAGCAGCTTGGTTGCAATCTGCGTCAGCGCATCGTCCCACGAGATGCGCTTCCACTTGTTTTCGCCGCGCTTGCCCACGCGCACCAAAGGATACTTGTTGCGGTTGGGATTGTAAAGCGCCTGAATGCCGCTGAGTCCCTTGGCGCACATCCGGCCCCGGCTCATCTTGTTCTTGGGGTCGCCCTCCAGCTTCACAACGCGCCCGTTCTTCACTGTGGCAATTACGCCGCAGTTGGAGATACAGGCCCGGCAGGTGGTGCGTATCTTCTGCACCTCTCCGGCATCCTGAGAAACGGCCGCAGTCTGTACGGATAATCCGCCGTACTTTTGCAGGGAGGATGCGTCGATTGCGATGTCAGCCGCTTTGAGAAAATCGTACTTTAACACCCTTCTTGACCTCCGATTCCTTTTCATTTTACCCATTGCTCATTCTTTGTTGAAAAAAAGATAACAATCTAAGAAACATTTTACTAAAGCGCTGTTGGAAAAGCAAGTGCCAACCTTATCTATTTGGAATGGTTTTATACTTTTTTGGCGTTTTTTCGTTATGCTTTTTGCGATATAACGGAACGGATAAGTAAAAAACCCCGAACCGTCTCCGGTTCGGGGCTGTCCTTTTTCGCGCCTATGCCATCTGGAACAGGCTGAGAATGATGCCGTAAATCACACTGGCTGAAATACCGTACACCAGCACCGGACCTGCCACGGTGAACAACTTGACCGCCGTGCCGGTAATCATGCCCTCGCTTTTGAACTCCATTGCCGGAGACACCATGGCGTTGGCAAATCCGGTGATAGGCACCAGCGTGCCCGCACCTGCGTGTTTGGCAATGTTGTCGAAAAAACCGAGGCCGGTGCACACCGCCGCCGCTAAAATCAGCGTGACCGAGGTGGCGGTTCCCGCGGCGTCCTTGGTGAAGCCCGCCTGTATATAGAGGTTCAGCAGCGCCTGCCCCACCGTGCAGATTGCGCCTCCCACGCAAAAGGCCCACGCCATGTTTTTTGCGATGGGGGACGGCTTTGCCTTCTGATTTACATACTTTTCATACTCTTGATTGGTCATGTCCAAAACGTATCCCTCCTTCGAGAAAGTCGTGATGCTCCTCTGGAGGAATAGTATTTGCGCCCTTTCAAAAATTATCCAAGCCGCCGCGTCAGCTCAGGGAACCGTACCGCATCAGCAGAGCGGCCACCTGGCAGCGGGTGGTGGCGTTATCCGGATTCAGCTTTCCGCCGTCCATGCCGTTCATCAGGCCGTTGCCCACGGCCCACGCCATGCCGTCACGCGCCCACTCCGCCACCTTGTCCCCGTCTGCAAACGAGGAGACTTGAGGTGCGCCCGCTGGTACCACAACGCTTTTGCCTTCGATTTTTTCCGCGTAGCTGCACAGCAAAGTTGCAATCTGCTGGCGGGAAATGGGCGTGTCAGGCTGGAAGGTGGTGGCCGTCATTCCCTTGACCAGCCCCTGCTGGGACGCCCACTTCACCGCCTTGGCATAATAGGCTCCGTCCGGCACGTCGGAAAATTCCACTTCGATGACCCCCGTGGGCGTTCCGTCCTCGTCCGTCTGGCTCCCTGTGGTGGAGAGCACCGGCTCCGGCTTGCCCGCCATGCGCCACAGCACCGTGCAAAGCATGGCGCGGGACATGGGCGCGTCGGGCTGGAAGGTCGTGGGCGTTACGCCGTTGAACAGCTCGCTGTCATACACATAGCGCACCGCGTCATAGTACCACACGCCGGTGGCCACATCGTCAAAGGGCAGGCCGCGCACCGCTACATTGACAGAAGCGCTCTTCCCTCCTGCCGTCACGGTGAGCGTTCCGCTGGCAGTGTTCTGCCCCGCGGTGAGCACGCCGTTCCCGTCCACCGTTCCGACGGCGCTGTCCACGCTCCATGTGAAATTGTTGTCCGACGCCACCATGTTCACGCCGCGCCACTTTGCCGCCGCGGACAGGTCCACTGTCTCGCCCGCCTGAAGGGTGATGGTGCTCAACGGCGCAGCGGTGTTCTCCCGCTGTACCGTGATACTGTCCGGAGTGGCGGCCACCACCACGCTGACGTTTCCGCTCTTTCCGCCGCTGGTCACGGTAACGGTGTCCGCACCCGCTTCGCCCGCCATATATATCCCGTCTTCATTTACCATGCCCTTGCCGTCCACCTTCCATTCAAGCGCACCGTCATAGGGCATGGTACGGTAGGCGGTATCCACCGCCGTCGCTTTCATGGCAAGCTGCGCGCCGGAAAGAAGTACCGTCCCGCCGGGGCCGACCTCGAAATGGTCAAGCACGCCGGTCGCCTCGGTTACGGCAAAGGTGAGCAGTATACCATTGCTGACACTGCGCTCCGCGCTGTCAGAGGGCCGGTTTTGGAGGGAAAATGTACTGGAACCGGGCAGAGATGCGCCCAGGGTTGTAGAGCCTCCGCCGTCCAGCGCCACCGCTTCCGTACAGCCCAGCTCAATGAGCCGCTGGGCCACCTGCGTGTAGCTGGCGCCCACGCTGTACCCGCTCTGGCGACCGTCGATGGTGTACAGCACCACACCGCCGTCCGCCTTGACCCCAATGGCCGTGCGGGGGGCGGCTCCGGTGGGCAGGCCGGTCAGGGCCACGCCGCCAGACACCAGACGGTAAGAGCTGCCGATGCCGGTGATAACGTCGTTCCACGCCGTGTCGCTGGAGGTGAAGTCCAGCACAACCTCCTCCCCAGCAATCAGGCTCTCCAGCTTGGCAAGGGTGGCGGTATCGCCCTCCGCGTTCATGGTGAGAATCAGCTTGCCCGCAGGCAGCGTCTTACTGACGGTAGAGCGGCGCACCTCGTCCACCGTGCAGCGGATGGAGGTGCCCAGCATGGGCCGCTGGCCGTCCACGGGCGTCAGCACCACGTCCACGCCGTCCGCAGTGTTCTGGGTGTCGGCGGCATAACAGTCGCTGATGAGAAAGATGCCGCCTGCGGCCGTTCTGGTCTTGTTCAGGCCGCCGGAAACCGCCAACGTCTCACCGTGGAAGGTGGCGGTGATGTTGGTCACAGGCTGGCCCACAATGGCGGTGCCGTCCGCCCGAAAGCCGATGGCATACTGGAAGGACGCGGAGGAGCACAGCTCTCCGTCCTTGATGACAAGTCCGATGGGCGTTCCGGCGGACACATTGTAAAAGCCGCCGTTGACGCCGCCGATGACCCGCTGTCCCTGCCCCGAAAGGGAGGACGCCATGGCGCTCAGCTTTTGCTTGGAAATCACATAGTTCCCGAAATGAACCACAGGCGTGACCTCCGCCGAGGGCTGAAAGGAGATATAGTGTTCCGTGCGCAGGTCGCTGTATGTAGCGCTCCACAGGCGGTTGGTGACAAGGGACGTTCCCGGCGCCAGCCCCGTCTCCTCATTTGTGACCTCGCTGCCCAGCGCCACAGAGGCGAAGGCGGCAGGCACGCCGGACAACAGCATCGCCGCCGATAAAGCGGCGGCGGACAGTCGTAGCTTCCAATGTTTCATTTGGTATATCCCTCCAGAAAAAAGCGCGCACGCTGTGCGTATCCAAAACCGATGTTACGCCCTCCATCTTACCACAGCCCGTCCCATTTGTAAACGACAGCAGCTCGTCATATTTTTCCAATCGCCGCAATATAGTGAAACAACCTAACCACCGGAACGGAGGGTCAACCATGATAAAAAACACCAAACCCGTCATGCTTATCTTTGCCGTAGCGGCCTTGCTCGGCGCGGCGCTCCACTTTCTCTACCACCTCCTGCCGATTCTCCCCTTTGCCGTCCTTGCCCCGGTAGACGAAAGCCTGTTCCAGCACCTGAAGCTCCTTTACTGGCCGGTGCTGCTGGCCGCGCTCGTCCTTAAAAAGAAGGAGGGGCAAAGCGTCCGCCCAAGGCTGCTGGGCCTGCTTCTCTCCTCTGCGCTTATGCTGGTTGTCGGCTGGGTGTACCATATCACGCTGGGCGGCAGCAGCCTGCTGTTCGACATCACGCTTTACGTCCTGCTCATGTTTTTTGCCCTGCTTCTGTTCCCTGCGCTGTGCCGCGGCGAGCAGACAGGCAAGCTCTGGGACGCCGCTGTCTATCTGACCGTCGTGCTGGGCGTTCTGCTGGTCTTGTTCACCTTTTTCCCGCCGAACCACCTGCTGTTCTATGACCTTTCCGGCGCCAACACATGGTCGGTGCTTCCCTGCTGAATCTCCTCCCCTCCGCGCCGCGGCGCGGAGGGGATTTTTTCGTCTCTTGCATTGCCTGTCCTGAGGCGGTAAAATGGAGAAAAAGGAGGTGCTTTCCGTGGGGATGCTCAAGCTGTACGGTCTGCGCGGCATGACGGACAAGGCGCAGGCTTCCGCCCTGCTGGCACGGAGTGCGGTGGAGACCTGGGGGCTGCACAAGCTGCCCGCCGTGGTAAAGCTGGCCGCCGGGAAGCCCGTCTTTCGCGGAGAGCTGGAGCTGCACTTCAATCTTTCCCACAGCGGCAACTTTGCCCTCTGCGCTCTCTCCGACCGTCCGGTTGGCGTGGACATTGAGGCGCTCCGCCCCCGACGGGACGGGCTTGCAGAATACATTCTCTCTCCAACAGAGCTGGAATGGTATCACGCCCAAGGAAGCACCACGGAAGCACTGCTCACCCTCTGGACGCGGAAGGAGGCCCTGTGCAAATACCGGGGGACCGGCCTCACTTTCCCCGTGCGGGACATTACGCCGCCCCTGCCCGGCGACCCTGCTGGGCCACCCTTTGTCCGCAGCATGAGCGGAGGCGGCTGGACGGCGTCGGTGTGCGCGGAACTGGTTGCCACAGATGAGATTATATGGTTTACACATAATGACCTGAAAGGAGATACATCAACATGAAAGTATTGCTGCTGAACGGAAGCCCTCATCAGCACGGCACCACCGACGCTGCGCTGAACGTGGTGGGCGAGGCGCTCCACGGGGAGGGTGTGGACACACAGCTCATCTGGCTGGGCAATCAACCTCTGCGGGACTGTGTGGGCTGTCACAGCTGCGCCAAGACAGACAACCGCTGTGTCTTTGACGGCGACGTGGTCAATGAAATTTTAGCGACTATGGAGACCTGCGACGGTCTGATGGTCGGCTCGCCCGTGTACTTTGCCCACCCCTCTGCGCTGGTGCAGACGGTGCTTGACCGGGTCTTTTTCGCGGGCGGAACTCATCTGCATCACAAACCCGCCGCCGCGCTGACGGTAGCCCGCCGGGCGGGCAATACCGCCTCGCTGGACGTGCTGAACAAGTACTTTACCATCGCCCAAATGCCGGTGGTCTCCTCCGTCTACTGGAATTTGGCCTTTGGCCGCACGCCGGAGGAGCTGCCACAGGACGGAGAGGGGCTTCGTATCCTGCGGACGCTGGGGCGCAATATGGCGTGGATGCTGAAGAACATCGAGGCAGGCAAGGCCGCCGGG
Organism: Oscillospiraceae bacterium; assembly: GCA_022793685.1. Classification (GTDB taxonomy): domain Bacteria; phylum Bacillota; class Clostridia; order Oscillospirales; family Oscillospiraceae; genus CAKUEI01. The sequence continues at coordinate 20,871 of JAAWDI010000054.1, read as the reverse complement.
GTGGCGCTTCCCGCGCCGCTTCCCCCCGCCCAGACCAACTTTATCCGCTAAAAAGTCAAAACAGGAGGCAGGCACAGCGGGCCTGCCTCCTGTTTTTATGCCTTGAACCGAGAGAACACAAACCGTCCCGACTCGCTCAGGTCGCTTTCCGTCCACGCTTTGAAGGGCGACGTGCCGGGCCGCAGGGCGGCAGAGCTTTCCCTCTTGTCGCACAGAGACCAGTTGCACCAGCTGATGTCCCGCTCGTCGAGAAAATCCAGCCACTCCTTGGACTCCTTCAGGTAAACTCCTCCGCCCCCGTCGGCGCGGCTGGTTCCCCACTCCGAAACGAATACCGCGATTCCCTTCTGGCGTGCCTCGTCAATGCGGGTGCGCAGGGACGCGCCGTGGGTGCCTGCGTAAAAGTGGAGGGTGTACATCAGATTCTCCCCTGCCACCGGGTCGGCAGCCGCCGTGTGAATATCTTGGCTCCATGTGCCGCTACCGATGAGGATGACCGCCCGGGGCGACTTCGCCCGAATAGCCGCCACCACCTGCTGGGCATAGGGCTTGACGTCCTTCCCCCAGCTCACGTTGCCGTTCGGCTCGTTGCATATCTCATAAATCACGTTGGGCGTGTTCCGGTAACGCTCCGCCATTTCGGAGAAAAACGCCTTGGCCTCGTTCACATGGGACATGGGATTGCCGTCGGAGAGAATATGCCAGTCTAAAATCACATACATGTCGTTGGCAATGGCCGCATCAACGGCGGCGGCCGCTTTCTGCTTCATGGCCTCCGGCTGGCTCAAATAGCCGCCCTCCGCCGTGTACATGGCCACACGGAACACGTTCGCCCCGGCGTCCGCCGTATTGCGGACAGATTGTTCAGACGCAAACTGACCGTACCACTGTATTCCGTGGGTGCTCATGCCCCGCAGTACCATCGGCTCTCCCGCCTCGCTGCAAAGCTGGACACCCTTCACCTGCAGCCAGCCGTTTTCCGACGCGCCGCCCCGTATGGCGGTCACCGGCTGCTCCGGTGGCTGAGTCGGCGGCTCTGGCTGGGATACGCCGCCGCCCGTCTTGGCCATGGCCCGCTGAATGATAACGCAGGTCTCCGCGCGGCTCATGCCGCTTTTGGGGCGGAAGGTGCCGGAGGCGTCCCCCCGCACGATTCCGCTGGCGTATGCCGCAAAGACCGCCTCGTAATAGCGGCCGTCCAATGCCGCAAGGTCGGTGATTTTGGCGGCTTCCGTGCTGTAATCCCCGCGCTCGTCGGGCAGCAGCGCCCGCATCAGCACCTTCACCGCAAGCTGGCGGGTAATGGGCTTATCGTAAGTCTCAGCAGTAGGGGGTATCTCGTCCCAATCGTACCACCCCGCCTGAAGGGCGGCCTCCATCTCCTTGGCCGCCCAGTGGCTGTTCTGCCCCGTTGCCCCTTTGCGGCCTGCGCAGCGGGTCACAAGGGTAACGAACTCCGCGGCGGTAATGGGCGCGTCAGGCCGAAAGGTGCCGTCCGGATAGCCGGAAAGCTGTCCGGAACGGGCTATCTCCTCCACCGCCGCTTTATACCAGCTTCCTCTCACCACATCCGAAAAGGACGCTTGAGCGGCGGGAAGCGCCAACATTACACCGCAGAGCAGAAGTGCAAAAAGTATGCGCCCGCGTTTTACCATGAAGCTCCCTCCCCGCTTTCTTTGATTGGGAAACGCAAGCCTGCGCAGCTGAAAAATCAAAAGTATCATAGCATAGCCCGCCTGCAAAAGCAAACGCATTCAGCCTCACCGGACGAGATGCGTTTCCCGTCCGTTTTCTTTCTGACTGTCGGTCCACTCCGGAGAGACTGGGGGATTTCACCCCAACAGGGCCTTCCGCCAAAGCACCGCCCCCAGCACCGTATATGCGCCCCAAACCTTCATAAAAAGCAGATGCCGCGCGGTGAAAACCGCGCGGCATCGCATTGTGCCGGTCTGCACAGGAGGCAAGTCAGGACGTGAGCCACGTCTCCTTGCCCCCGACTTGTTCGTGTCCGTGCGTCGTGGCAGCTTCTACGATTTCATAGAATGCCCAGTGCGCCTTTGAAACATCTGCAAAGCGCACGCCCTCGCCCTGGTCGATGGCCTGATGGTCTGCCAGGCGGAAGGTCATGTGGTTCACCAGCTTGGCAGCTTCCGCCCGCGTAATGTTTCTCTCCACGCCAAAGCTGCCGTCCGGATAGCCCATCATCCAGCCGTAATGGTATGCCAGCTGGACTGCGTCATAATACCATGCCTGCGAATCCACATCCGTATATTCCCGAACCGTCTTATTCTCCGCATCCTTGGCCATACGGCACACAAGGGCGGCGAACTCCGGCCGGGTGATGGGGCGGTCAGGCTCAAAGCGGCCCCCGCCTACCCCCTGTAAAATTCCCACGGAGGCCAGCGTCAGAACAGCTTCGGCATACCATTCCCCTGCCTGAACATCGGAAAAGCTGCCCGTAACAGGCACATTCTTTTCCTTCAGCAGCGCATAAAACAGCATCGCCGCCTCTGCCCGCGTCAGGTTTTCATTGGGTGCGAACCCGTCTGGCCGTCCGTTCATGTAGGCAGTGTGGTCACCGATTTTCAGCCATCGGTCCACACCGCTCTCCGACGGGGATACGGGCCCATCGTCAGAGGGTGGCACAGGCTCGCTGCCTCCGCCCCCTATTCCTCCACCGCCGCCGCCATTCTGACGGAAGCTCGCCAGAATGACGTGGTCGGCCTTTACGTCGGTAAAGACATAGGTATATCCGCTCTCCGTACGAATGAGCGCAGTAGGCGCTTCCGGTGTGCTGACGCTGACCCGCCGGCCATCTACCGTCAAGCCGGAGAAGGTGTAGCCGCTGTCCACGGTAATGGCGTACTCTACCCGCAGAGCGCCCCAGTCCACCGTATGCCGTCCGTCAGGAGAAATGGTTCCGCCTTCTCCGGCAGATGCGGTGATTGTCACCCGCTCGGCATAATCCGGCTTGCCGCTGTGGTCGCTGTCTGCCGCCCAAACCGCATAAAGGGTCACATCTGCCGACACCAGCAGCTTGTCGCCCGGCTGGAACAGGGTTAGCGCATTCTGTCCTGCCTGCGTTGTAACCAAGGCGGACTTTGTTCTGCTCCAGCCCAGGAACACCGCGCCTGCGCGTCCAAGGCCTTCCCCGCTCAGGACAACGGCCCAGTCGCCGGACAGGTAACCGCGTCCGTCCGCCGGAAGCTCTCCTGCCCCCGCGCCGTTGCCGTCATAGGCCACATGAAACAAGGTGTTTTCTCCGGTGATGGTAAAACGTTCCGTGTGAACGCTTCCGGCATAGTTGCCGATACCAGTCACGGTGACCGAAGCGGTCTTGTCTCCCAGCGCCACGTTATTGGCATAGGAAAGCAGGTAATCGACGCCGTTCGTAACCGTTTCACCGCCCACTCCCTTCACCGTTGGCTGGGGCGTCACCGGACCGCCCGTATAGTCCTGCTCCGGTACCGGTTCCACCACAAGCCCGCCAGGGCGGATTACAAAGACCGCTGTGGCGGCGGCTCCGGCATAATTGCCCGTCCCCGTGATGGTGATGGTGTAAACGCCAGCGTCCACAAAGGCCGCCGTGGCGTCGAAAGCGCTCTGTGCCCCACCGTCCTTGGCATATACGGCAGTATATTCGCTGATGGCTGTTCCGTTTGCATACACCGTGAGCGCCGGCCTTTGATTCTTGCCGCTGTAAACAGCCTCGCTGCTGCTCAGGCCCGCGGACATGGAGGCGGCATTGGCGGTAATGGTGAATGTCTTCTCCACCTCGCCCTTGTAATTGCCGCGTCCGGTCACCGTCACGGTGGCGGTGCCAATGTCGGTATGCTCCCGATAGGTCAAGTCATAGTCGGTTCCGGCTGTCAGCCGGACAGCGCCGTGGGCCACCAGCACCAGCGGCTCCTGGGGCAAGCCGGTATAAACAAGCTGGTCGGGCGAAACGGTCAGCCAGTCTTCCAGAATGGTGCTTTGGGTAATCTGATAGCTGCGTTCCACCGTACCGGCATAGTTGCCAATACCGGCGATTGTGACAGTGACAGTACCCACATCGCTCAGGCTTCCGCTGTACGACAGCGTGTAGTCCAGCCCTTCCACAAGGCCGACTACAACAGGCTTCTGCATTTGAGCATATCCGGTATAGACTGCATCAGACAAGCCGCCCACCGCGTCGTCAGGCAATGCCTTGGCCGCAATGGAAAAGTGCTCCGTGCGAACGCCGGTATAGTTGCCGATACCGGCCACAACCACCTCGGCTTCTCCCGCGTTTGTGTTGTTCCGGTAAACGGCAGTATAGTCGGCTCCTGCCGCCAGCTCTCCTCCGTCCATCACCGTCACGGCAGGCTCCTGCGCCATTCCGCTGTAAACATACTCGTCCGCAAGGCCAGACACATCCACGGATGGGTCTCCAATATCCTTGGGCAAAATCAGGAAGGGCAGTTCAACCGGTTCATAGCCGTCTACACGCACCACAACGGTGTACACTCCGGCATTTTTCAGCTCGGCGGCTTCAGCGCCGTTCTGCCGGAATGTGAGATTGTCAGAACGCAATGCAACAGGAATGCCTTCAAAGGAAGCGGCAAGCCTGTTTTCCAGCCCTTCAGCCCAGTCGGTCCCGTCATAGGTCACCGTATCGCCGCCGACGTCGCGGAACGCCACGCCCAGAATGCCGTCGTCAATCGTCAACTCAAACGTATAGCTACCTGAGTAATTGCCTTGCCCCGTCACCGTCACGGTATAGCGTCCCGGCTCAACAGCTTCCGAAACCTCACTGCCGTCCTTTTCATAGGTCACAGTGTAGTCCGTTCCCTTGGCCAGCACAAGCTCGCCCCAAACGGCCTGATAAACTGTGGCAACCGCTTGGTCAACGGCCTGTCCGGTGTAGCCTACGGTGACGTTTTGGGCCTGACTGACTCCGTCCGCGTCCGCCTCAATGCTCTTTGGCTCAATGGTAAAGACCGCGCCGTCCGCCAGCTCCAGGTCATAATTTCCGCTGGTTTCCCTCAGGGTCTCCACAGAGAAGGGATATTCAGCCGCCGCCTCTCCTGCCCGGCGGGTAAGCGCGCCCTCAAACCGGCATTCCGCCCGCGCCGCAGTGTAGGTCAGCGCTCCATCCGCCGTACCGTATTCCTTGCCGGTATTTGTGGGCGTCACAATCAGCTTTGCTCTGGCAATCAGGAAATCCAGCGTTTGCGTGCCTGCATAGTTCCCCGTTCCGGTCACCGTCACCGTTGCAGTACCTGCGTTTACGTTATTTTGGTACGTCAACGTGTAATCCGTATCCAGAGCCAAAGGCTCCCCTGCTTTGTTCTTCACCGTCACGGCAGGCGTTTGCGCCGCGCCGTCGTAAACGGCGCCGCCCTCTGTCACCGCCGCGTCTCCAAGGGCTGCTGGGGCAATCACCATACTGGCCCGGCCTATGGCGCCGGCATAGTTCCCCTTGCCCTCAGCGATAACGTCATAAGTGCCTGCGCCCAAGGGCTTTCCGCCGCTGCCCAGCGTACCGGTCACAGCCCGATAGCTCAGCGTGTAGTCGGTACCGGCAACAAGCAGCGCCGTTCCATCCTTGACCGCAATGGAAGCCGGCTCCTGTTCCGTGCCGCTGTAAACAAAGGCAAAGGGTGTGACTGCCATCGTCAGGCTCTTTCCTGTGGCGGCAATTTGGAAGGTTGCGGTGCGCGTACCGGAATAATTCCCCTGTCCGGTGACCGTAACGGAGGCCGTACCCGCCTCCCTGTTGTCCGCATAGCTTACGGTAAAGTCGCTGTCCTTGGTCAGGAACAGCACGCGGCCGTCCGGCGTTTGGTAGGTAACAGATACATCTGGGGTCTTTTCGGTGCCGTCATAAACCTGGTCGGACACGGCAATCTGAACCGCCGTCCTGTCCTCAAGGCTCTTTTGGTTGATGCTGTAAGAGAACCGGCCGACGGCCCCGTCATAATTGCGGATGCCGCTCACCTTCACGGTCTTAACGCCTGCGTTTACCACATCCTCCGGGTATTCCAGCGTGTAGTCAACATTTTCCGTCAACAGCCGGTCTCCCTCTTTGATTTCGGGATGGGGCATATAGGGCAGCCCGTCGTAAGCCATGTCAGATGCCTGGCCCACAGTCAGCACTGTTCCGGCAACGATTGCAAAGCGGAAAATCTTTTCTCCGGTAAAATTCCCCCGTCCGGTAAGCCTCAGACCATAGCTGCCTGCCTGAGTCGGCGGCGTTGCCGTAACGGCGCTGATTGCATCCAGGTCTGTATAGGCGACATAGTCCACCGTATAGTCCTGTTCCGTCAAGACAAGCTGCCCCTCCATGACGGTTCCAACCTCAGGGGCATGGGGCTTTCCGTCATAGGCGAAAACCGTCTCGGCTCCCTTTTGCTCCGTCAGCCGTACCGGAGTGATGATGAAGAAGGTCTGGGCGGTGCCATGATAGCTGCCCCGTGCCGTGATGGTAACCACATAGGTTCCGGCGTCCTTGGGCGCGCCGTTTTCCAGCTTTGCGCCTGTCCCCGCCATGGGGGTATAGGACACCGTGTAATCAGCGTCCTTTTTCAGCGGCGTTCCGCCCAGCTTGACATTCAACTCCGTTTCACTCAAAAGCTGCGCCCCGCCGTTATAGGTCTTGGTCACCGTGCTTTCCGCCGTCAGCGCGCCTCCGGCGGGAACAATCTGGAACGCCGCCGTGCGTGTTCCGGTATAATTGCCCTTTCCGGTCACCGTAACAGACGCAGAACCCACCGCGGTATTTCCCGTGTACGCCGCCGTGTAGTCGGCGCCGCCGCTCAGCGTCAGCACCGGCTCAACGCCATACGTCAAAATGAGGCTTGGCTCCAGCGCAGAGCCGGTATAGCGCTGGTCTGGGATTGCCAGAGCAGCCACCGCCGCCGTGCCGTCCGCCCTGTCATTCTCTGCCAGGGATTTTTGCTTGATGGTGTAGGAAATGGCGGCCGACGCTCCGGCGAAGTTGCCCGCGCCGGTGACGGTAATGCTTTTCTCTCCGGCTGCCGTTACGTCCGTGGGATAGGACAACGTATAATCCACACGCTCTGTCAGGGCGGTAGTCCCCTGCTTCACTGTGGGAACAGGCTTGTGCGGCTGCCCGTCATAGGTCAGGCTTGGCGGCGTATCCCATGTAACCGTCAGACTTCCTGCGGCGGCAACGGTAATTTCAAAGGAGTCCGTCAAGGTTCCGGTATAGTTTCCGGTGCCTGCCACCGCCACAGTCGCCGTACCCGCATTCAGGTTGTTGCTGTAAAGAACGGTATAGCCGGCCTTCGGCACGGTCAGCTCCCCTGCCTTGACCGCGCTGACCTCGTCCTGATACGCCGTCCCCTTGTACGGCCGCGCACCGTCTTTCAGTACCAGCTCTGTTAAAACGGCAGGGGCGATGGTATAGGGAACCTGTACGATGCTGCCTTCGTATTCGCTTCCCTCTGCGCCCGTCACCGTAATTACATAGCTCCCTGCATCGACAAAGGCTTCCGCGTACTCCATGTCTGCGCCGCCGCAGGTCGCCGAAGCGGTATATCCGGAAGGAGCCACCGCTTCCCCGCTGTTGTCGCTCTTATAGACATGAAGCTCCGGCGCCTGCCGTTCCTGGCGGTAGGTCACGGCATTGGGCCAGACCACCCGGAACTGGGAACGGGCAAACGTGACCACAACTGATTGGTTTTCTGTGATATTCTCCAGCTTCAGTGTGGCAAACCGGCCGGTGGCGTCCATTGCAAGCCCTGTCTGCACGTTGCCGTTTACCAGCACCTGGCTCAGGGCATATCCCGCCTTGACTTCGATTTTAACGGTGGACGCTCCGCCCTTCAACACGGTGCTTTCCGTGGCAGACGCTGTGCCGCCCTCGGTGGGTGAAGGCGTTACGGTGACGGTATAGCGCTCCACATAATAATCGGATTCGCCCCAAACCGCATACAGGACTGCGTCCTCGGAAACAGTGTAGCTGATTCCCGCCTCCATCAGGCCGTCCGGCGTTTCGCCGCGAAGATAGAGCCTTTTCGCCGCGTCCCTGTCCATCGTCCAGCCCAGGAACGAGGCTTGCCGGCCGCCGGTTACTCCGCTGGCCGCCGGCAGAACGATTGGAATACCGGCCACCTTTCCGGCAACGGCCGCCGGCAGGGAGCCGACCGGAACCATCACGCCGTCACAGATGGTTTCGTAAGAAACGGTATAATGGTTCTCCTCGTAGTCCGGTATACCGTTTCCATTTTCGTCCACCGCCCATACCGCGTAAAACACCACGGGATTGGACGCGCCCACTTGAATCGTATAAGTATCTCCGGCAGCGGAAAAGCTGCTTTCCGGCGCTTCGTCCAATACAGGCAGCAGCTCTGTGCTCCAGCCCAGCAGCGTATTTCCGGGATAGCTGAGCTTGGAGGGGTCAAATCCTCCGGCCACGGCAAACGAGAGCGCCTCCGGTTCCAAAACCTTGGACGGCGGCAAAAGTCCCGTGCCTCCGTTCGCATCGTAAGAGACAAAATACTGCACCTTGCTTTCCATCCAGTCAACGGTTCCGTTTCCGTTGGCGTCGGCGCCCCAGACCGCATAAAGGGTCAGGTCGCTGCTGCCCATGGTAAAGCTTCTGTCCGGTGCATAGAGGTCATTGGCGCTGACAAACTGGAAAAACGCATCGGAGTTTTCCAGTTTGAGGGTCTCGGGCGCCTGAGACAGGGGTACCCATCCAAGCAGCAGGTAGCCCTCCAGAGCCAGGCCTCCAACGTTCTCCGCCACCGCAACGGCCGCGCCGCTCAAGTACGGCACAGGGTCGATGGGCAGCAGGCCGGTGCAGCTGTCCTGAAGCGCATACCGGTAGCTTACGCTGTACTTATCCTCATCGCAGTCCGCCTTGCCGTTTCTGTTTTCGTCGGTGGCCCAAACAGCATAGAGGGTCACATTGTCCTCCTTGATTGAGAAAAGGCTTCCGCTGACATAGCTTTCCCCCGTCAAGTCATCCCGGCTGCCAATCACACCCATCTGGGATGCGCTCCAGCCAAGGAATACCGTACCCTCCGGACCGGTAAGGCTGCCCACATTGCCCATCACAGTAGCGTTGTCCCCTGTCATATACAGCACGTTGTCAACAGGGACCGTACCTCCGGTAGCGCCGTTTCCGCGGTAGGTCACGGTATAACGGATTTCTCCCACCTTGAAGCTGGCCGTGCGGGCGCCTGCATAGTTCCCCTGTCCATAAACCGTGACCGTTGCCGTACCTGGATTGACGTTTCCGGAGCAGCCGGTAATGTAGTTCGTAAAGCCGTCCTCTACGGCGGGAACGTCCTGCCCGCCATAGTGGAGGAGACGGTCGACATTGGTGGGGAACACTTCGCTTCCGGTGTAGGAAAAATCACCCTCCGGCTCGTTCAGCGAGGCCTCTCCGTCACCCGCCGTATTGCCCTCCGAAATGTCCTTTGGCAATACCACATAGGTGACCGTGCCGAAATACACCGTTTCGCTTGCTCCGCTGCCCTCGCTGCGGGTCACCACCACAGTATAGGTGCCTGCGTTGGTCAAGCTGATGGAAAAGCTTCCGTCCGCGCTCTGTACGGGATGGAGGGTCTGAGAGCCGCCTCTGTTGTAATGCGCCGTGACAGTAATGGCACAGTCGCGCAGAATATGTCCGCTGGCCATGGGCGTCAGCGTTCTGGTCTGGCCGTTCAGCCGGTAGGTCAGGCTCTCCCCCGTCCCCAGATTGATGAGAGAGTCTGCATTGATTGCTGTCACATGGACGATAAAGCTCCCCGCATAGTTTATCCCCATGCCGCTGACCGTCAGAGTGTAGTCGCCCGCTGTCAGCTTGGCGTCATCGTTTACGGAAGCTCCGCTTTCATCTGTCACGGTAACGGTATAGTCATTCCCCGCTGTCAGCTTCATCTCTCCCAAGGCTGGAGACCAATAGGTGACGGACATCTGATTTTTTAACTGCCCCGCGGTGGTTTCTCCCTCCGCCACATAGCTGGGCGCCTGGGGACTGATATTGTCGGCGGGAAGCGCGCCGTCACCAAGGGACTTTTTGCTGATGGTCAGGAACGACCCCGCCTCTAACGTCAGCGTATAGTTGTTCCCTGCGGACAGCGTCCCGATGCCCAAGGGATAGCTTCCTACCCCTTCTCCGTCCGCTCTGTCCGCCGCTCCTGTCAGGCGTACAGCCGCCTGATTTCCTTCGGTGTCCCTGACGGTGTACTGATAGCTGGGGTCGGGCGAGCCATAAATTTTTTCGCCGTTCCCCACCGTCACAATAAGCGGCTGCTTTTCAATCGGATAGGTAAGCGTCCTGGTTCCGGTGTAGTTGCCTTTGCCGGTTATGGTCACGGCGGCGGTTCCCGCATCCACATGGTTCTGATAGGAAAGGCTGTAATCCTTTTCCGTCAACGGCTCTGCTCCATAGGCGGCGGCAACAGCAGCCTGCTGCGCTTTGCCGTTATAAGTGAAGCTCTGCCCTTCCGCCACTTGAGCGGTAACGGGCGCCGTACCGTCTGCCGTATCGTCCGAAGCGATATTCTTGGGCAGGATGGTAAAGGTTGCGCTGCCCGCCGAACCGGCGTAATTCCCGCTTCCGGCAGCATAGATGGTGTAAACTCCTGCGTCCCGGAAAGAGGTCTTGCCCGAAAAGAAGGGGGCAGCCTGCGTCGTCCCGCCGTCCGCCGGTGCAAAGCTGTAGCTGAGTGCGTAATATTCCTGAGACAGGACAAAGCCCTCTCTCTTGACCGTTACCACCGGCGTGAAATCCTCTTTTTTGTAAACGACCGTGTCGCTGCCTTCCACGCCCACGTCCAGAGGACCGCCCTGCACCCGAACCTCAAAGAGGAAGCTGCGCTTTCCCACATAGTTGTCCGGCGAGGTTACGCAGGCGTCGCTGTCAATGGTCACGCGGTACCATGCCACATCGTTGGGAACAGAAGCGACGCTCTCCCACCGGTGGCCGCAGTCCTCCACTCCGCAGTCGGGCGTACAGCCTTCCGTGCTGCCGGGACTCCACCGCTCATAGGTCAGCAGGTAACCGGCTTGCTCTGCCACGGGAATGTCCTTCTGCTGGGCGCGGTAAACCACCGAGCGGACGGGATTTAAGCCATAGCCGGTATAGGCCATGTAGTCCCGCTTTTCCACCGCAATTTCATCTGCTTCACCCGGCAGGTTGGGCGCGGTAATGTCTTTCGGCTCAATGGTAAATGCGCTCTGTGTGCTGACAGTGAGCACATAGTTGTCCCCCGCGCTGAAGCTCCCCAGCGTATAACGGTAACCGCCGTTGCGCACATCTTCGCCCGTATTGCGGCCAAACTGCCCTGAAATAGCGCTTGCGTCATGGGCAAAGAAGCCAATATCCGGCTCTGCGCCGGTCAAATCCGTGGTGTAGCCGATACTGCTCCAATCCGGGTCGCGCTGGCCGTAAACCTTGCCGGAAGGCGCAACCTGTATGGTTACCGCCCTGCGCTCAATCTGAAACACGCAGGAACCGGTGTCGCTGGTTTCCAGGCCGTCGACGCGCGCGGCATATTCTTCCGTGGGGGTCAGGGTGAGAACATAAACGCCTGCGTCCAGCACATCATTGGGGTCTACCTGCTCCAGCGCGGAAGCCGCTCCCACACGCTGGAGAGATATGTTGAACTGGTAAGCGTCCAGGGATTGCGTCGTACCGCCTGCCTCGGCCAAATTCACGATGGCGTTCTGCTCCCAGCGGTAGGACGCAAAATTCCCGCCGCCGTAAGAATACTGGCCCGTGTTTGTCACATGAATTTTTCCGCTGCCTGCCTCGGTCACCGCCAACGTAAAGGAAGCGGTTCCCGTATAGTTCCCCTTTCCCGTGATTGTAAAGGTGTAATTGCCCGCCTCACGGATAACGTCGTAAGTCTGGCCGCTCTTGGTGATGGTCTGGGTATAGTCGGCGTTGGCCGAATCTCCCCGCACCAGAGTTGCGCCGTTATAATAGAGGGAATACCGCGGCACCACAGAATTGCCAATGAGAATGGCATAGTTGGGCGCGTCCAGAATAACGCCGCGCACGCCGTCGGCGGCGTCCGTGTTCCCCAAGTCCTTGGGCCTCACCGTATAGGTGGCGGAGAGTCCCCGCCTGCCGGAAAAGTTGTTGATGCCGACAGCCGTATAGGTATAGGTTCCGGCGTTGATAGGCGCGCCGACTTCATGCCCTTCTTCATCTGTGATATGGATAATATAATCTCGGTTTCGGGTCAGCACACGGCCTTCGTCATCCGTCACGGTTATTTCAGGCGTATGGTCCACGCCGGTGTAAATACCGCCGCTTTCGCTGAGCTTGAAGTCATGTATGCTCTTTGCGCCGATATTCAGGGTTCCAATGCCCACATAAGCGCCGCTGACGTCGGTGACCACCATGGTGTAGCTGCCCACCTCGCGCGGCGTATTTCGGGGAGAGCCAATTTCAAGGCGGTAGTTGGTCTTTGCAAGCCGCTCCCTGTTTTTGCCCTTTGTCGGAATCTCCTCCACGGCAATAACATTCCCTGCTTCGTCCAGCGGCCTCCCTTGGCTGTCCACTTCCGTTCTCCATACCTGATACTGGTCCCTGGCTTCCCCGTCCATGGCCTTGAGCATATCGCTGGTATATATCTCGCCGGTATAGGGCGCATTGACAGTATTGGGCACGAAGAACACCTGAAGCTGCTTGTCGGTCACCAGCATGGCGAGATAGCCCGCTGCGGTTTCGGCATAATTGGGGTCGGCCGTTCCGCCGGCGTCCACGCCGTTCAGCTTCATGGTGCCGTCGCCATGGCTGCCTGCGGTAACTGCGATATTATAAAGTCCTTCCACCTTGGGCCAGCCATCGCTGTCCAGCTCGGCCTTGCCGCTGACAGGCAGGAATGTGAAGGCGCAGTTTTTCAGGTTCAGCCGGTTCCCATAACGGTCCGTGACTGTCAGCGCGCCTCCCAGCGCTTCAAAAGCGTTGGTGATGACCTGGCCCTTATGCTCCCCCGGCGCCGCTACCACATGGTTCAGCGCCTGAATGGCAAGGGAACTGCGGTACGGATGAATGGTAAAAAGCGTCCCCTTCCAGCCTGATTGAATAGAGTAGTTGGAAGCGGGCAGCGTTTCGGCTTCCAGCGCCACAGAATAGCTGCCCGCCGGCGCTCCGTTCAGGTCGAGGGCATTGTCAGGCGAAGAACCGTCCATCTTCCCCGCTCCGCCTGCGCTGTAATAGAGCTTTCCGCCATTTTCTCCCGCTATGTAATAATAGGTCGTTCCCTCATGCTCACATACCAGAAGCTGGCCCTCATCGTCCCGCACTCCGTAAGCAGGCTCTGTGGTAAGGGCCGCAAAATAGATGTTGTAATCTACGCCGGGGGTCATGGCGCGGCTCAGGTTGTGGTCTATGACCCGCCCTATTGTAGGCGCGGAGGTGTATCCGTTTGCCCGGCCCGCAGGGCCGATGTACTCCGCGCTGTACGGCGTTACGCTGGCAATCTCAATATCGGCGGAAGACAGCTCCTTGCGCTGGATGGACAGCCGCAAAGCGCCCGTAAGCGTGCCGCCCAAAATTCCGGACTGCTCATCTCTTGTTCCCTGGGCATAGTTCCAATATTCCGCATAGGCGGGCGCATATTGGCCCGACCCGCTCCACGACGCGCTGACTACATAAGAGCTGTCTGGGGCTTCGCGCCGTTCCGCCACATCCAACTCGTCGGTCACAGGCAAACCGGAAAGGGACGAGAAGGCCAGGCTTGCAGACCCGTTTTTACTCAAGCCGGTGGTCCCACTGAAGCTGCGACGGTTGCTGGTCGTACCGTTCGCGCCTTTCGTCAAGCGGCTGACGGTAAAGGCGACGGTGCCACGGTCTATCTCCAGCGGCTCCCCTTTCCCGTCCACCAACTGCGCGGTCAGGTTGACCTCTGTATCAGCAGAAAAGCCATAGGTGCTGGTATAATCGTAGAAAAAGGGAATGCCGCTAATCCATGCCGGGTCCGTGCCCGTATTGTCTCCCGGCAGCCAGCCGCTGCCTGCCAATCCGATTTCAGGGAAATTATTTTTGTTCTGATAATCCCAGTACCGCGTCAGCGGCTCTTGGCGGCTGGAGTTGTCTGCCGCCTCCAACTCCGGAACCATCATCCACGCCTTTTTATAAAGCTTGCCGTCTGTACCGATAAACCAGTAGTCCGCATTATCAGCCGCTTTCCCGTCGGCCGGCTCGCTCACATCCTTGAGTGCGAACATCCGCCGGATGGCCACGCCCTCTCTGGCGGCCACGCTCTCATCCAGCATCAGCACCCTACGCACCTGATTTTCAAAATCCCAATAACGCAGGCAAAGCGTCGCCACCAATTCCGTGCGGCCTTCCACAAAGGTATCGGTTACTGTGATATGGCCGGAGCCTTCGCTGCTTCCGTCAGGGCCGACGGTTCCGATGGTGTCCCTGTCCGTATAGATAAACACATCGCCCAAAGTGCAGCCACGGCCCACATTCAGGGTGCCCTTTTCCATAACCTTGGCGGAATATACCCTGTCGTTATTCCCGCCATTCGGAGTTCCGGTGGTGCGGATGGTAACGCCCTCCAGTGTCAGGGTACCCTCCGCCACGCGGAATGCGCTGGGAATGGGGTCTCTGTCAGGATTGGTTCTATCCTCATTCCCATGATAGACCACCGTTCCGTTTCGGATGGTCATGTCATACTGCTTCAGGTTGCGCTCTCCAAAATTTTGATAATCCAGTGTATGGCCGTTCAGGTCATAGGTCAGGTGGATAATGTCGCTCTCATTCAGCAGGTCCGGTATTCTGTTGTCCAGACATTTATCCGCGTCCTTGCCCTTTTCTCCGTAATACAGCACAACGCCGTTGCCGTGCTCGTCCTTACCGTTGTCTTGCAGCAGGGTGATGGTGTAGCGCGTTGTCTTATGGCCTTCCCCCACCCGCGCCGCCACCGCCGTAACAGCCTCGTGCATGGTATCATAATAACCGGTATAGGAAACCGGACTGTTTTCCTCCGCCATGTCCATGCGCACCATGGCGGGCTTGAACTGCGCCCGCACCAAAATTCTGGCATTCGAGGCAGTGTAAGTAAAACGTCCTTCGCTGTCCAGACCTGCGGCGGTGCCGACCGCCGCTTCCACACCTGTTATTCTGCCTGTGGAAAGCACGGTTTCCGGCGCCTCGCCGGGGACGTTCAAGACCTCCTGCTCCATATTCGCCCAAGCGACCGGATGCCACCATGCTCCGTTAAACTGGAAGTCCTCGCTGCTGCTCTGCTGCGGCACCTCCTGATACACCTTCAGACCCTGCAACACGGTCTGGCCATACAGCGAGCCGTCAGAGGGCGCAGCGCTCACCGTCATAGGCGTCCCCATCGCATAGGAGTACTCGCCGGTGCCGCTGTTATAAGACGCGCCGTTCAACGCGATGGAGCCGATGCTCTCGCCGGGCACCACGTTCCCCGCTTCGTCCAGCACCTGCAAGGTGGCGGTATAGGTGACGCTGCCATACACCGCTTCCAAATAGATGGGCTGGGAGATGCTTTGAATGGTATTGCCCGCATAATAGGCCTGCGCCTCTTTGGGGGTAGCCACCTGACGGCCGTCGCTGTCCAGATAGTGGCCGTCCTTATCGATTGTCACCCAGTACAAAAAGCTCATGCCGCTGGCAAGGACAAAGCCCTGCTCCTCACCCACCGTAAAGTTCTGGAAAATGACCGTACTTCCCTGAGCATAGGGTACCTCTGCCCGATGGCTTTCCAGGCCGCCTTCCGCTCGAAAACGGTCATAGTAGTACACAGGCACAGCGTTAATCTCAAGCTGCGTTTTATCCTCCTGATTCTGCGCCAGAGGATGGGTATAGTGGATAATACGGCCGCTCACCAGCGTTTCCAACGCCTGCTTTTCACTGTCGGCTCGAAGCAGCTGGGTGCCGTTATCCGTCGTCTGGGATTCCAGCGTCAGCCTGTTGTTTTCGCTCTGGTTGCTTTGGTTAATGTCATAGCTCTTTGAGAGTGTCACCACCCGGCCCGTTTCCAGATAAATGCGGTCATTATAGCTGACGGAGGGCTGGCTGCCGCTTTCCGCGGTCAGCTCCAGGTCGCCCCGGCTGTACACGCCGCCGCCAACCCCGCCGGTCAGGCGGTTGTTGTTCACCAATGCGCCATCCAGAAGCAGACGGCCTGCCGCTCCGGCTTCGGTACTGTCCACATAAGCCCCGCCGCCGTTCTCAGCCTCATTGGAGGTAATGCTTCCCTTGGCTGTTACGGTACTGCCGCCGCCAACATATATGCCGCCGCCGAAAGCTGCCGTGTTTTCCGTAACCTCATTGGCAAAGGAGACTGCGCTCCCCTCGCAAACCGCAACGCCGCCGCCCCGTTTGGCACCGTTGCGCCGAAGCACCGCGCTTTGCTCCACGTCGGCACGGTTTCCGGTTCCGGTGACAAAAAGGCCGCCTCCCAATTCCTCCGCCTGGTTTTCCGTCAGGCTGGCCCCGGCGGAAATCACAAGCCCCGCTTGGGCGGACGTGGTATCGGGCGCTTTCCCGTACTGCGGCACTCTGGCCTGCACCGTTCCGCCGGTGGTCTTTTCATACCCGTTCGTTACATCAGTATAGCGTGTGACAGTCTGCGCCATATCACGGCCGCTGCCCACAGCAACGCCGCCGCCGTTGACGGCGGTATTGCCCGAAATGACCACGCCCCGTCCAATATTTGCAACGGTGCCGGAGCCTTGATAAATGCCTCCGCCGCTGCCCGCGTCCGGAGCATAATCGGCTTCCGCCGGAATGGCGGGATTGGCCCGCTCGGTGTAGCCGGTAACGGACAGGCTGTATGCTCCGCTGCCCGTGCCCCGCTGGGCATGGTTCTCCGTAACAGCGCCGCCTGTCAGGGTCATAGCGCCCAGATTGGCCAATGCGCCGTATTCTCCCCGGTTTCCGGATATTGTGCCGCCGTTCATCACAAAGCTGCCCCGATTATACACTGCACCTGCGCCGGAGTAGTATTTCGCCTGTCCCCAGTAAGCGGTATCGTAAGTATTCAGGCGGGTGCCCTGCGCGGTAAAGAATCCATAGCGGGGCATGGCTCCTTGGTTGTCGGTGATGGAGCCGCCCTCCATCTCAAAACTGCCGCCTTCCGCCACATACACTGCGCCTGCCACCGGTGAAATGTTTCCGGTGACGGTCACGCCCTCTTCCATGGTCAGGCTTCCGCCCCTCAGCACCTCAAGGGCGCCCGGGTGGGCTTTGGAGTAGTTGGAGTGGTTTTTCACCGTGACTCCGCTGTGCAGTCTTAATGTTCCGCCGCTCTGGAACATCGCGCCCTCCTTGGGGGAGGACAAATTTCCGTCAAAGGTCAGGGTTCCTGCGCCCATACCCGCAGTAGCGGTCTGGCCGACCTCAAGCACAGCGCCCTCTTCTACGATAACCGCGCCCGGCTGTGCGCCGCCGCCTTTGCCGTCCTCGCCCAAATAGAGCCGGCTGGACAGTGTGATGGTGTAGTCGTTGCGGATGTTATAGGCATCGGTCTCTCCGGTATCCAGCCTATACTCCCCATCGGCCGCCGCCTCGGCAGCACCGGAAGCAATGTGATAATTTCCGCCGGTACCTACATATTTAAGGAAATTCCCGTGCATGGCGTCATAGCCATAGCTCGTATGCTCCAACCAGCAGGTCTTAGTCGGGCCGCTGCCGGAAACGGACGCATCCCGTCCGGCGGAAGAGGTGCTCTCCGCCATTACCGTAACGTGCTTCCCCATTGGTAAAACAGCAGGGGTATCAATGGTAGTATTGTAGTAAATGTAAAGAACGTCGCCGCTGACGGCCTCCTGAAAAGCATCGCTGAGTTGGGCATAAACACGGTAATAGGCCATGCCGTCCACCGTCACCGGCGTACCGTTTCGGATGGTGTACAACGGCGTGCTGGAAAGCTCCTGCAAAGCGAGGGAATGCTCAACCTTATGTAGGCACCAAGAGGCACTTTCCAGCGCGATTTTATTTTCCTGCACGTCTTGACCTGCTGCAAAATCGATTACCTTCCGGTCTGCACTCGCGCCGTCATAGTCTGTTTCTTCTCCGTGCCAGAAGCTGTCGGCAAACTCGAAAATAGCCGCCGTCCCTTCGCTCGTCAGGTTCTCGGCCACCTGCACCGGAACTTGGCCCTTACACAGATTGGCAAAATACACCGGGTTGTTGGTGTCCACACAGGCGCCGCCCGCCATCTTGACCAGATAGTGGCGGTTCCTTAGATTCATATTGATGATATACATTCCGTTTCCGTTCTGGTCGGCAAAGTTGCCCACCAGCCGAAAATCTCCGGACAGGGAGACTGCTGTATTCTTAAGCGCCCCCTCAAGCTGCCCACCTCCGGCGTATATACCCAAGCCGCCGCCATTGGCGGCGGTATTCTGGCGAATTTCACCGCCGGAAAGATTTAGGGTAGCGCCTTCCGTTCTGGTGCCGCTGCCTACGCAGATGCCGCCGCCCACACCGGCGTCCGCCTTTAAGGCGGTTGCAGAAGTATCATTAATCGCCTCGTTAGAGGCGATTAATCCACCATGCATGGTGGCCTCGGAGCTAATTTCGGCATTGGCATTCTGGCTGGATGCAATGGCCAGGCCCCCGCCATAGGCTGCCTTATTCTGGCATATCTCGCCCCCATGAATATGGACGGCAGCATTCCACGCTACAATACCTCCCCCGTAACCGCCGGCAAAATTATGGTCTACACTGCCGCCCCACATATGGAACTGCGTATAATTGCGCACCATGATGCCGCCGCCGTCGCCGCTTCCGCTGTTGTCATACCATACGCCGGCGTGGTTATAGGATACCTCGCCGCCATACAAATCCATATATCCCTGCTCGACACTGACGCCGCCGCCGTCTTGGTATCCGCTGCCACTGGCGGCGTTTCGGGTAATACTGCCTCCGTACATGTTAAAGTGCGTATCGGTCGGACTCACCTTTGAGTTCCAGTTGCCCGGCACAAAATTACCTACAAACACCGCGCCGCGGCCGGTATCTCCGCTGCTGCTTGCCACAACGCAGCCCGTGACTCTTCCGCCATAGAGATTCAAAGCAGAGCCGGAATTACTCCGAATGGCGCTTCCCGCATCGGCGGTAGTCACGTTATTCTGTAACACCACGCCATCCCAGAGGTTCACGGTTCCGTTACTGGTAATGAGGGCGGCGCTGCACACAAGCCCGTTGTTCTGATAAAGCTTCTGGTTTCCGTTTTCATCATAGAGAACCGCGCTTTTTCCCGAATTGTCTCCAAACGTTGCGCCCGGCGCCCAGTCTGTTGAGTTGGTCCATACTGCGCCGCCGTCGATGGTCAGCGTCCCACCGGCTGCGTCTGCTTTTACCGTGTAGTTCCCCTGTTCCGCCGCGTCAGTCAGGCTGTTTCCGGTATATTCCACTCTGCCGCTGCCTAAAATCAGCGTTCCTCCGGCTGACACGCTGAACACCGTCCCGGTATAACCGCTTCTTCGGGTTATGGTTACAGCGTCCCCCGCCGCTACTGTTATGTGGACAGTCTTACCGCTGCCAACTGTAATGGTGGAAGCCGCACTCCAGCTTCCGCCGGAATGCAGCACCAAATCCAGCGTTCCGCTGCCCCGTTCGATTGCGTTCTTCAATGCACTATAGCTATCAATTTGCTGCGTCAAAGCCGTACCGCAGCCCTCGTGGGCATACAACGTCCCCTGATGGTCGTCCTCTGCCGCCATGGCCGATGTCGGCACTAGGCCAAAGGCCAGAGAACAGCAAAGCACCACGGAAAGCAGACGTTTTTTCATAGGTTGTTCCTCCTTTTGGGGTCTGTATCTACAACACCAGCCGACAACATGGTATAGCCGCTTTCGATACCAGCGCTACAAGAGAATGTTTGCCGCCTGTTTTCATCGAACATAGCATATTAGGAATCATTTTTATTTTATCATCACAACGCCGAAAGAGCAACAATAAATGGAGTAAAATAATCCGGTTCCCACAATATTGTGCTGTTTTCACTGATACAAAGCATAACGTTCGGAAGATTTGTTCACAATTTTTCATAGGCAGCCTGCGCTCTTATGACGCATATAAAATACATTTTGATTGAATAACTCGGCTTTCCAAAAAGAGTAATATCGTAATATATAATACGACTTTTCATATTAAAATGCAACGACTAATTGAATTATACTATTCGAGAAAAATCAGGAAAGGAGGATGGCACCCATGGACCTTCTTGAGCGCATCACAAAATACCGGCAGGCACGGGGCTGGTCGGAGTATCAGCTTGCCGAGCGGTCAGGGATTCCACAGTCAACCATATCTTCCTGGTACAAAAAAGGCATGACTCCGTCATTTTCATCCATGGAAAAAATCTGCTCTGCTTTTGGAGTGACATTGTCGCGTTTTTTTGATGATGGAACTGAACCGGTGAGCCTTACTCCCCCACAGCGTGAACTGCTCAAAAAATGGGACTGCCTCTCCCCCGTCCAAAAAGAGGCTTTCCTTTCTCTGATGGATTCCATTTTGTGATGTATCATCATTCAAAAGACATCTGACATATAGCGGTAACCTTCCATATTCAAAAAGACACGCCAC
Organism: Oscillospiraceae bacterium; assembly: GCA_022793685.1. GTDB lineage: Bacteria > Bacillota > Clostridia > Oscillospirales > Oscillospiraceae > CAKUEI01. The sequence goes on along the minus strand of JAAWDI010000054.1, from coordinate 344 downwards.
TGGCGTGTCTTTTTAGAAGAAATGATTTTTCTGTTCAGTCCCCGCCCATCGCAGCGGTTGATATTTGAAAAAATTGCGTCAAAATGGGCAGAGGCGATTTTTACAAAAAACTGCCGCGCACGAATATGGCATTTGCAGCGGCTGGTCATGTGCCGCCAAAAAATGCAGTTCATCAGGCTGTCCACCAAACAGCCGCCCGTAGGACGGCTCCAAACCGCAACCCAACGGAGAGTGGTTGCGATTTGGGAAAGGGGGAGCAGCGAAATGAGTACGCTCTGACTTTTGAAAAAAGTCGGAGCAAGCGATATGTAGCTTGCTCCGACTTGGTACGGCCGAAGGGACTC
>JAAWDI010000053.1 GCA_022793685.1 Oscillospiraceae bacterium | reverse complement strand
CTCGGCGCGGATTGCGTCGGCCTTTTCCTGAATGGCCTCCGCTTCCGCCTCCAGCGCGCGGAGCTTTTGCACACGGTTCTCAATCATGCGTTCCGTCATCGGGGGTTCCTCCTGTTCGTTTCTGTTGTCCCTTGGGATGGTTCTATTATATATCATGCGCATGATAATAGCAATTAGCAAAGCGTACAATCTTGCGCATGATTTTTTGTTGATTTTGCATCTTGCGCATGATTGACAAATGGGGTATGATAAAGTCACACTGGGAGAGGTGTCGCTATTTTGCGGCTTCCCGCGGAGGTGAAAGAATGGCAGGCAAAGCGGAATATAAAAATCAATGGCAGAAAGAAAACTGCGACCGTATCAATCTCACCGTGCCCAAAGGCCGCAAGGACGAAATCAAAGCCCACGCAGAGCGCAGGGGGGAGAGCGTCAATGCCTTTATCAAACGGGCCATTGACGAGACCATAGAACGAGAGGCGTAAATTTTCCCTTATGTTTTCCCTTAAGAGGGTTAGAGAACAGGATACAAAAAAGGAAAAATCAAAACATAGTGCTTGCAAAAATCGATGAAAACGGGGCGTTTTGGGGCGAATTGGAGACGAAAAGGACAAATTCGAATCCTTCTCCCGCTGCCAAGTCGGAGCAAGCGTTAGCTTGCTCCGACTTTTTTCATGACCGGACGCTGTATATTATACTGTCTGTTAAAGGAGGCAATCACCATGAGAAGATACCATCACCTTCGGTTTGATATTTGGTTGTGCCTGCTCCTCGGCTTTCTGGTGAGCATGGGGACGGCAAAAATTGCGGAAAAGGTGCTGGATAGAACCTATGAGTCCTATGTGGAGTCCCGCGTGGTGGCCGACGGCGACATCGGCGGGAAAGCGGGCGAGGCGGTGTTCCGCGCCCAGAGCGTGGATGACCTGCTGAATCACGATACCTTTACCATCGTGTCGCCGGGCATCGAATACCGTAACCGGGGCGGCGGGTATTACGAAAGCTGGTACATGCAGGCGGTTACGCTGCCGTCGGGCGAGCTGGTGGCGGCGGTCATCAATGAGGACAGCGTTCAGTATGGCGGAGAGAGCATCTTTGACGGGGACAACGTCCTGCCGGTGGGCAAGGTGGTGTATGCCGACCTGTCCGCCAACGAGTCCTTCCTCGGACAAATTGAATACTCCGAAAAACTGAGTAGCCATGATTTTTACATTGATATGCTGGGCGGAGGGGGCACCGCCAGCAAGGAAACTTACAGCGAAGCGCCCATGCTGGCGGTACAGCTTGGCACCCTTATGGTGTGCTTCGCAGTGTTCCACATGATTGGCGCAAAGCTCGGCCTTTTCCCAGCTTTCTTCTCGCGGAGAAGGAAGCAGGACGGGGAATGACCCCGTTTTTACAGGAGGAGTATTTGCTATGAAAATGGAGAAAATCAAAAAGGTCAGCCCCCTGTACTTAATCGCCTACATTTTGCTGCCTGTCGCGGTTGCCTGGGTGGTTTTGCTGATTGCGGTGCTGACCCTCAATGACGTAGCAGGCCCCATCGTGTGCATAGTGGTTTTTGCGGCGGCCATCGGCTGGTGGGTTTGCGGCAGCGGCTTCCTTCAAAAACGGCAGCTCAAAAAGCTGGAGGCTGAACTGGACAACGAGGGCTTTATCCGCAGTCACACCTTCCGCGGCAAGGGTTGTGTGGTGATTGTAGACCGCGTCCACGGCCAGGTGGCGCTCCTGTTTACATGGAATCCCTTCAAGCATTTTGTATTCCCTGCCAAACAGATTGGCCGCGCATGGGTGGACGACGGACGGAGCGGGCCGGGGTTTATGGAAGCCAGCTATCGGGTCAGTTTTTTCTTTGAGGTAAATGGCGTGACCGTGCGGGCGGATACCTTTACTTCCAACCGCCGCTGGCGCATGGACAGCGATTATATCCGCACCGGCGTTTCCAAGGCGGAGACCATGGTGGGGGTGCTTTTGGCGGCCAAGGAGCGCTCATGCTGAGATGGGAATGCCGCCAAGAGAAAATTGCTTGATAAATGAAGCGAGATGTGCTACCCTAAATGATAAAGAGGCGGCGTGTGCCGCAGAGAGTTCCGGCTCTGTCATTAAGAGCCGTACAAGACAACTGAAACGGGAAAGCGTCGCCGCTGCCGCAACGGCCCGAAAGGTCAGGCACGGCGTAGATGGAACGGGGTGTGAATCCCCATGTTACCGGCACCGTAAGCGTGAGGCCGTTCCGAAGCCCTGACGGGCCTGGCCGAAAGGCCGCCACTGTGGCAATGCGCCATGGGAAGGTAGGAAACGGACGCAGGAGGGGAGAAAAACCCTCCCTAACGTAAATCGGGAGACTTACGATTTCCCCGGAAACCAACCGGCATTTTATGCCGGTGGACAGGAACGCACAAAAACGGGTGTGTCGATTTGGAATGAATCGGCACACCCGTCTTTTGTCTTCGGGGACGAAAGAAAGGAATGGTCAGAATGAAACGGCTCATTCGACGGTTGAGCACCGCCGTGCTGGCAGCTTCTTTGCTGCTGGGCATGTCCCTTCCAGCGTCAGCCGCCCTGTCAGGAGACGCTCTGCAAACGGCGGTGGCGGGCAGCAGCGCCTATGTCCGGCACACAGTGGAAGTCCCGCAGGTGAACGCCATCGGAGGCGAGTGGGCGGTTATCTGTCTGGCCCGCGGCGGCGAGAGCATCCCCCAAAGCTATTGGGACGGCTACTATGCCACGGTGGAGGCTTATGTCAAAGAGCACAAGGGCGTGCTGCATGAAAAGAAATACACGGAGTACAGTCGGGTGGTACTGGCGCTCACCGCCATTGGAGCCGACCCGTCCCATGTGGCGGGATATGACCTGCTCAAGCCCTTGGGAGACTTTGACAAGACGGTGTGGCAGGGGGTAAACGGCCCCATTTGGGCGCTCGTCGCACTGGACAGCGGCGGCTATGCTATGCCCCAGAACCCGGAGGCCAAGACCCAAGCCACCCGCCAGATGTATGTGGACAACATTTTGACCCGCCAGCTTCCGGACGGCGGCTGGAGTCTCAGCGACAAGGGCGACGGGGAGGCCGACTTGACGGGCATGGCGCTTCAGGCGCTGGCGAAGTACCGCAGTCAGAGCGGGGTACAGGCTGCCCTTGACCGCGCGCTGAAATTCCTGTCAGAGACTCAGGGAAGCGACGGCGGCTATACCAGCTGGAGCACCAGCAACGTGGAGAGTACGGTGCAGGTCATCGTGGGCCTGTGCGAGCTGGGGATTGATTTAGAGGACAGCCGCTTTGTGAAGAACGGACGCACCCTGCTGGACAACCTGCTTTCGTATCGCCGGAGCGACGGCAGCTTCTGCCACACCGTGGGCGGGAGCAGCAACCAGATGGCCTCAGAGCAGGGACTTTATGCCCTGGCAGCGGCCTTGCGCATCTGGAACGGAAAGTCCAGCCTCTATCGTATGGACGATGTGACGATTTCCACGGGAACAGACACAGGCTTATCCGGACGGCATCCCGACGTGCAGAAAACGGCGGTGACCGCTCCGGGTGCAACCTTCTCCGATGTGGCCGCCCACCCCAACCGGCAGGCCATCGAAGCGATGGCGGAACGACGTATCATCACGGGTCGACCCGGCGGCGTGTTCGACCCGAACGCCACTATGACGAGGGCGGAGTTTTCCGCCATCGTGGTGAAGGCGCTGGGGCTGACGCCCAAGGCTCAGCCAATTTTCACCGACGTTTCCATGGAAGCGTGGTATAACCCCTATGTGAGTACAGCCCACGGCTATGAATTGATACGGGGCGTGGGCAACGGGGCGTTCGACCCGGATGGTACCATCACCCGCCAGCAGGCGGCGGTTCTGGTATCCCGCGCCGCTGTGCTGTGCGGCTTGGACACCGCGGTGACGGAAGCCGCAGCGGAAGAGATGCTTTCCCAATTTTCGGATGGGATGTCAGTAGTGCAATGGGCAAGGGGCGGCGTTGCCTTCTGTTATCGGGAAGGGCTGCTTGACCAGAGCGGTAAGAGCGTGGAGCCAAACCGCGCCATCACCCGGTGCGAGGTGGCGGAGATGCTGTACCGCCTGCTGAACAGCGCAGAGTTGCTGTAAGGGGATGAAGGAATGAGAAAAAGAAACAGGCTTCTGTCCGTCCTTCTGGCGGCTTTGGTGCTGACTGCCTGCTTGCAGGGCTGTTCGGCAGGGGGAGAGAGCAAACAGCCCTCTGAGCCCCCCACGGAAACGGCGACAGCGCCGCTGCCCTCTGAAACTCCGACGCTACCGGACGCCGCAGAGCCAAAGGAGACGGGCAGCCCCGCAGGTGTCCAAGGCCCCACGGAAACGGGTGTCTTGCCCGCCAACGGAGTAGGAAACGGCGGCAAGGAGCAGACCGCCAAGCCGGCCACGGATACCCCTGTACCGGAAAACCCGCAGGCTACCACGGCGGGAACCAAGTCCTATACCTGCACGGTGTCCATTTCGTGTGCTACCATTTTGGATAATATGGATACCTGCGATGAAAACAAGGTGGAGTTGGTGCCGGACGACGGCTGGCTGTTGAAGCCTACCACCGTTTCTTTTCAGGAGGGCGAAAGCGCCTTTGACGTGCTCCAGCGCACTTGCAGGGAGAAAAGCATTCATATGGAGTCCAGCTTTACCCCTATCTACAATAGCGCTTATATTGAGGGCATCGGCAACATTTATGAGTTCGACGTTGGCAACCTGTCCGGCTGGATGTACCATGTCAACGGTTGGTTCCCCAACTACGGCTGTTCCCGCTATCAGCTCCAGGACGGCGACGAGGTAGCATGGGTGTACACCTGCGATTTAGGCGACGACATCGGCGGCCGGAACGTGCTGGAGGGCTGAACCATGCGGTTTGTGCTGTCGTTCAGCGGGGGCAAGGACAGCGTCCTTTCCCTCCATCAAATGATAGAGGCGGGGCATGAGCCGGCGGCGCTGCTGGTGATGTACCGTCCGGAGGAAGGCCGCTCATGGACCCACGGCATAGACGGAGAACTGCTGAATGCCGTCTCTGATGCGCTGGGCATTCCGCTGCTGCGCTGCGAAGCGTCGGCGGACTGCTATGAGGACGCGATGAAGGACGCTCTTCGGGAAGCCAAGGAGCGTCTGAATGCCGAGGCTTGCGTGTTTGGTGACATCGACGTCGAAGCACACCGGCAGTGGAATGAGGCGCGGTGTGCAGCCGCCGGACTTCAGGCGGTCATGCCCCTGTGGGGCTGGAAGCGGGAGGTCGCCGTCCGTAAGCTGCTGGAGCTGGGTTACCGCTGTATTATCAAGTGCGTACGCCGCGATTTGCCTGAGAGCTTACTGGGCGAGCCGCTGTCAGAAGATGTGTTAGCAGAGCTGACCCGTTGCGGCGCTGACCTGTGCGGCGAAAACGGGGAATATCATACGCTGGTGGTGGACGGTCCGATTTTCCGCCACCCGGTGGAAACAGTCAATCGGGGAATCGTCCGCATGGATCACATTGCCGCCGCTGATTTGGTTCCCATTTCAGCAGAGTGAGAAAAAGAGGAGGGGAGAGACAAATGCAGACGCGGGACGCTTTTTCCGGCTGTCATCCAGCCGTGAACTTCCTCTATTTCGGCCTTGTGCTGGTGTTCACCATGTGGCTCATGCATCCGGTATGCCTGTGCCTCTCTCTGGTTGCTGCCCTGTGCTATGCCGTTTACCTGAAGGGGAGCAAGGCTGCGCGGTTTGGCGTGAGGGTGCTGCTGCCTGTGATGGCGGTAGCCCTCATCGTAAACCCCGCCTTTAACCATGAGGGCGCCACAGTGTTGACTTACCTTCCGACGGGCAACCCGTTGACGCTGGAGAGCATCCTCTACGGCTTGGCGGCCGCTATTCTGCTGTGCGCCGTGCTCACATGGTTTTCCTGCTATACCGAAGTCATGACCGCGGATAAGTTCGTCTATCTCTTCGGAAGGGTCATCCCCGCCCTCAGCCTGGTGCTGTCTATGACCCTGCGCTTTGTTCCAAAATTCAAGGCCCAGTTCCAAACGGTCAGCGAGGCCCAGCGGTGCGTGGGTAGGGATGTGTCCAATGGCACTACGTTCCAGCGGGTCAGGAACGCCGTTACCATTCTGTCCATCATGGTGACATGGTCGCTGGAAAACGCCATTGAGACGGCGGACAGCATGAAAAGCCGGGGCTACGGACTTCCGGGCCGCACCGCCTTTTCCATTTACCGATTTGACGAGCGGGACAAGTTCATCCTTGGCTGGCTGCTGGCCTGCGGGGGCTATGTCCTGTGCGGCGCCCTGTCCGGCGGGTTGGATTGGCGCTATTACCCCACCGTGGGCGGAGTGCTGGCGGGCGTGTTCCCAGTGAGCTTCTTTGCGGCCTACCTGCTGCTGTGTCTGACTCCTGTTTTGCTGAATCTGTGGGAGGACAGAAAGTGGACAAGCCAGCCTGCGGAATGACAAAATACAAAAGAGAGGAGACGTCCCCATGGCAAACGGAATACAGACCAGCATCGAATTGAAGCAGCTCACCTTCGCCTATCCGGAACAGGCAGCGTTTGCCCTGAAGGACGTCACGCTTTCTGTTGGCAAAGGGGAATTGCTGGTGCTGTGCGGGCCGTCCGGCTGCGGCAAAAGCACTCTCCTGCGCCAGCTCAAGACGGTGCTTGCGCCCCATGGCGTCCGAACGGGAAGCATCCTCTTTGAAGGTATGCCGCTGGAAGAGTTGAGCCAGCAGGAGCAGGCGGGACGCATAGGGTTTGTGCTCCAGTCGCCGGACAACCAGATTGTCACCGATAAGGTGTGGCATGAGTTGGCCTTCGGGCTGGAGAGTCTGGGGTATGATACCCCTACCATCCGCCGTCGGGTGGCGGAAATGGCCTCTTTTTTCGGGATTCAAAACTGGTTCTATAAAAGTGTGAACGAGTTGTCCGGCGGGCAGAAGCAGCTGCTCAATTTGGCTTCCGTCATGGCGATGCAGCCGGATTTGCTCATTTTGGACGAACCAACCTCTCAGTTAGACCCCATTGCGGCCAGCGATTTTCTGGCCACCGTGGGGAAGATAAACCGAGAGCTTGGAACCACCATTTTGCTGACGGAGCACCGCTTGGAGGATGCCTTTTCTCTGGCCAGCCGGGTGGCTGTTTTGGACGGTGGGCGGCTGCTGTGCGTCGGAACGCCGCAGGAGGTAGGCGCTTCGCTCAAAGAACGGGGGCACGATATGTTTCTCGCTATGCCCACGGCTATGCGGGTATGGGCTTCGGTGGAAAGTGATTTTCCTTGCCCTGTCACTGTGGGAGAGGGCCGCAGCTGGCTCTTGCGCTTTGCCGAGGCGCATACGTTGGAGACACTGCCCCCAGAGCCGCAGCGCAGCTATTCCGGCGGAAACGCCGTAGAGGCGGAGGAGCTTTGGTTTAAATATGAGAAAGAAAGTTTGGATATTGTAAAGGGATTATCCATTACAGTCAAGAAAGGCGAATTGATGGCCTTGCTGGGCGGAAACGGCGCAGGTAAGACCACTTCCTTGAAGCTGATGGCGGGCCTGTTAAAGCCCTATCGGGGCGCGATTCGCCTGCACGGCACGGTGGGGATGCTTCCCCAGAACCCGCAAGCCCTGTTTGTGAAAAAGACGGTGCGTGAGGACTTATACGAGCTGCTGCCCAAGCAGGATGCCGACCGGGACGTCAAGGTGGCGCGGGCGGTCAAGCTCTGCCGTTTGGAGGAACTGCTGGAGCGCCATCCCTATGACCTCTCCGGCGGTGAGCAGCAGCGGGCGGCGCTGGCGAAAGTACTTTTGCTCGACCCGGAAATCCTGCTGATGGACGAGCCCACAAAAGGCCTGGATGCAGAATTCAAAGAGGCGTTTGCGGAAATCATGCAGACCCTTCTGCGCCGTGGAGTCACCATTCTGATGGTGAGCCATGACGTAGAGTTTTGCGCCCAGTACGCCCACCGGTGCGCCCTCTTCTTTGACGGCGGCGTGGTGGCGGAGGGGACGCCGCGGGCCTTTTTTTCGGGCAATAATTTTTACACCACCTCCGCAAACCGGATGGCGCGGGGCGTTTTGCCTCAGGCGGTGACAGCGGAGGAGTTGACCGTGGCCTGCGGCGGCAGTCTGCCGCCCCGCCGGATGTTTCCGGAGGACGATGAGTTGCCGCTCCCTCCTCCAGAGGAGGCAAGTGCTGCGGCAAAGCCTCAAAAACTGCCTTTGTGGCGCAAGCTGATTGCGGCAGTATCAGGCGCGGCGGCGGTTACACTCTTTTTCCAAGCTGTGCTGGGGACGGACTTAAAGACGCTGATTGGGGCTAACGGCCTGTCTCCCACAGCGGGGCCGCAGCTTCTTCTATACGCGCTATTCCTGCTGTCGTTGTTTATTTTTTCCTTTGCTATCGGACGGCGCTCAAAGCCGCCAATTATGCTGCAACCCCCAAAAGAGGAACGAAAGCTGGCAAAGCGTACCCTGTTGGCCGCCGTCCTGATTTTGCTGCTCATTCCGCTGACGCTCTTTGTGGGCGTCCACTATTTTGGCGGACGCAGATACTATTTCACCGCCCTGTTGGTGCTTCTGGAGTGTATGCTGCCTTTTTTTCTGGTCTTTGAGGGGCGCAGGCCCAAGGCGCGGGAGATGATGGTGGTGGCGGTGCTGTGCGCCCTCGGCGTGGCAGGGCGGGCAGTGTTCTTCATGCTTCCGCAGTTCAAGCCGGTGATGGCGCTTACCATTATTGCTGGGGTGGCATTCGGCGGCGAGACCGGCTTTTTGGTAGGTGCAGTGACCATGCTGGCCTCCAACGTGATGTTCTCCCAAGGGCCGTGGACGCCGTGGCAGATGTTTGCTATGGGCATTATCGGATTTTTGGCGGGGGTACTGTTCCGCAAGGGCCTGTTGCGGCGGGGAAGGCTGTCGCTGGCGATTTTCGGCGCGCTGTGCGCCATTATCGTTTACGGCGGCATCGTGAACGCCTCCTCTGCGCTGGTGTGGAGCACAGACCTCGGCTGGAAAATACTCCTGACCTATTATGTCACGGGCTTTCCGATGGACTGCGTCCACGCGGCCGGTACGGCTTTGTTCCTGTGGGTGGGTGCGGAGCCCATGCTGGAAAAGCTGGACCGCATTAAGGTTAAATACGGACTGGTAGAATGATGTGCGTTGGTAAATTGAGATGGGCCGCCCGTTGGGCGGCCCATTTTTTTGCTGGAAATAAAAGGCGATATATTGACATAGCACAACGATGTGATACAATATCTTGTATATGAAACACCAAAGACAGGGAAGGGAACGAGAGACCATGCCGATTACTGAGAATGCAAGAGCCGTTTTGGAGCGGCGCTATCTGATTCGCGATGAGCACGGCAACGCAGTGGAGACTGTGGACGAGCTATTCCACCGGGTGGCAAACGCCATTGCAGAGGCGGACAGAACCTTCGACCCGGGCGCGGACGTGGCGGCGACCGCCAAGCGGTTCCATGAGATGATGACAGAGCTGGAGTTTTTGCCCAACTCTCCCACGCTGATGAACGCCGGACGGCCTCTGGGACAGTTGTCCGCCTGTTTTGTCCTGCCGGTGGGCGACTCCATGGAAGAGATTTTCGACGCCATCAAAAATGCCGCCCTCATCCATAAATCCGGTGGCGGCACGGGCTTTTCCTTTTCGCGCCTGCGCCCTTCCGGCGCTACGGTGAATTCCACCGGCGGCGTGGCCAGCGGCCCCATCTCTTTTATGAAGGTGTTCAATGCCGCCACTGAGGCGGTGAAGCAGGGCGGCACCCGTCGGGGCGCTAACATGGGTATCCTGCGGGTTGACCATCCTGATATTGAGGCATTTATCCACTGTAAGGACGACACTCACGAGATTAACAATTTCAACATCTCCGTTGGTTTGACTGAGGCCTTCATGGCTGCGGTGGAGGCCGACGAGGCCTATGACCTGATTGACCCGGCCACCGGCGCGGTGACGGGCAGCCTTCAGGCGCGGACGGTCTTTGAGGAGATTGTGGACTCCGCATGGCGCACGGGCGAGCCGGGCATTATTTTCCTCGACCGGCTGAATCGGGACAACGTGGTGCCCAGTCAGGGCGAAATCGAGTCCACCAACCCCTGCGGCGAGCAGCCGCTGCTGCCCTATGAGGCGTGCAACCTCGGCTCCATCAATCTGGTGGCCCACCTGAAGCAGACGGCAAACGGCTGGGCACTGGATGAAAAGAAGCTAGAGGGAACGATTCGCACCGCCGTTCATTTCCTTGACAACGTCATCGAGATGAACAAGTACCCCTTGCCCGAAATCGACAAAATGACCCGCGCCACCCGAAAAATCGGCCTCGGCGTTATGGGTTTCGCGGATATGCTGCTTTACCTCGGCATCCCCTATAACAGTGACGAGGGCGTGGCCATGGGCGAAAAAATCATGGCCATGGTTAGCGACATCGGCCATCAGGCCAGCGAGGGCCTTGCGGAGAAGCGAGGCGCGTTCCCACTGTTTGGCGAGTCTGTCTATGCCTCCGAGAAGCCCCTCCGCAACGCCACCGTTACCACCATTGCTCCCACGGGTACCCTGTCCATCATCGCGGGGGTGTCCTCCGGAGTGGAGCCGGTGTTTGCCTATGCCTATATGCGCAACGTCATGGACAACACCCACCTGATTGAAACCAACGGTATCCTCAAGGGCGTGTTGGAGGAGCGGGGGCTGTACACCGATGAGCTGATGGAGCAAATCGTGGAGCACGGTACGCTGGCCCATTTGGAGCAGGTGCCGGAGGATGTCAAGAAGGTGTTCGTCTGTGCCCATGATGTGTCTCCGGTGTGGCATGTGAAGATGCAGGCGGCCTTCCAGCGGCACACGGACAACGCCGTGTCCAAGACGGTGAATTTCCCGAACTCCGCCAGCAAAGGAGATGTGGAGGAGGTCTACCGTCTGGCCTATGAGTTGGGCTGTAAGGGCACGACTATTTACCGAGATGGCAGCCGTGACGAGCAGGTGCTGAATATCGGAAAGGTGGAGGAGAAGGAAACGCCTGTGCCCCTCCAGCGCAACGGGAGCATCATGCCCCGGCCCCGGCCCGCCGTAACCATGGGCTATACGGAAAAGGTGAAAATCGGCTGCGGCAATCTGTATATCACAGTGAATTACGACGAGCAGGGCGTGTGCGAGGTGTTCACCAATACCGGCCGGGCAGGGGGGTGTCCCAGCCAGTCGGAAGCCACGGCGCGGCTTATGTCGGTGGCCCTGCGGGCAGGTGTGGACAGCGATGAGCTGATTCGCCAGCTCCGCGGTATCCGCTGCCCGTCCACCATCCGCCAGAAGGGGCTGGGCGTCACCTCTTGTCCGGACGCCATCGCACAGGCCATCGAGCGGGTGATGAAGGTCTCCAAAAGCGGGGCCAAGCTGCCGCCCATCAACCGGAAGAACGCGGCGGAAGACCTGACCCCCGCAGAGCTGAAGCTGGCCAAATACTGCCCGGAGTGCGGCTCTCCGTTGGAGCACGAGGGCGGCTGCGTCACCTGTCGGAGCTGCGGCTACAGCAAGTGCGGCTGAGTAAAAAACCATAAAAAAGCGTCCCTGTCCTTCTCGGACAGGGACGCTTTTTTATTCCGTATCAAAATCGGCCAATATCCATCGCCGCGCCATAGGCGCTGCGGGTGGCGTTCATAATATTCTTGGGAGTAATGCAGTCGCCCAACTGATAGAATTCCGGGGCGCAGTCGTGAAGAGCGGAGGCTTCCTCCGTCAGCGGCTTCTGACCCACGGCGTAAACCACGGTGTCAGCCGCCAGCGTATATTCGCCCTCCGGACTACTGACCCGCACGCCGTCGGGGGTGATTTCCTGCACGGCTGTGGAAAGCCTGATGTCGATTTTCTGCTTTTCCAGCTGTATCATCAGGGCGGGGGTGTGCATGGAAAACTGGTCGACGGCCAGCTTGTCGCGCATTTCCACCACGGTGACGTCGCGGCCCTGTCCGTTCATGTGAAGGGCAAGCTCCAAGCCTACAAGGCCGCCGCCGAGGATGACCAGCTTTTTCCCGGCCTTTTCGGGGTGGTAGTAGACGTCCTCTGCGCCCATGACGTTGGCGCCGTCAATGCCCTTGATAGGCGGCACAGCGGGCCGCGCGCCCAGTGCGGCGATGATGACGTCGGGCTTCAAAGCTTGAGCCAACTCCGGCGTGACGGCGGTGTTGAGCCGCACCTCCACATTGGGATGCTTCTCGCAACGCATGGCCTGCCGGTTTAAGTATTCGTCCAGATGCTTTTTGAAGGAAACGTGCTCTTCACACCGCAGGGTGCCGCCCAGACGGCCGGTCTTTTCGCAGAGAATGACGCTGTGCCCACGGTTCGCGGCAGTGAGAGCAGCCTCCATGCCGCCAACGCCGCCGCCCGCTACCAACACGGTCTTTGTGGAACGGGGGAGAGGCTTATCACGGTATTCCAGCTCATGGCCGATTTCCGGATTGATGGCGCATTGAAAAACGCGGGTGGCGCCGCCGCTGCCGAAGCAGGCGGAACAGCGCATACACTTGTTGATTTCCTCGTCCATTCCCATGCGGGCCTTGATGGGCAGGTCAGGGTCTGCAAGGCTCTGACGGCCCAACTCCACGATGTCCGCCTGGCCGGAGGCAATAATTTCCTCCATCATGGCAGGGTCGGTGAGCGCGCCCACGGTGGCCACGGGAATGGTTTTGACGTGCTTTTTGATTTCGGCGGCATACTGCACATTCACGCCGTCAGGAAGGAACATAGAGGGGTGGGTAACCATAGAAGCGCCCAAAATCTGATGATGGCCAGTGGAGACGTGAAGAATGTCGGAGTAAGGCTCCAGACCCTTGGCAATGGTGATGCCTTCTTCCAAATCATAGCCTTCATCAGCGATTTCAGTGCCGGAGATGCGCACCTCCACAGGGAAAGCAGGGCCGACGGCTTTGCGGATTGCCTCCAGCACAGCGACAGGAAAACGAAGCCTGTTTTCCAGACTGCTGCCGCCCCATTTATCCTTGCGGGTGTTGGTTTTGGAAGAGAGGAACTGAGCCAGCAGCCAGCCGTGTCCGGCGTGAACGGTAACCATGCCGAAGCCGGCCTGTTGGGCAAAGGCGGCGGCGGCGGCGTATTTACCAATCAGCCGCTCGATGATTTCCTCCGGCATTTCGTGAATGTACCCCTCGTCAGGGTTTTCCGCTTTGCCGCCGAAGGAATAGGGCGTAGCGCTGTCCTGCCCCTTGATTTCCACAGGGCCATAGACGGGCAGGCCGCGGGCGGCCACGGTTTCGGCATACATACCGGCGTGGGACAATTCCACGGAGGCAATGGCGCCGTGGCGGCTGACAGCGCTGGCCAGCGCGGCGAAGCCGGGGAGTGAGTTGGGGTCGTCAATGCGCATCAGGAAGGGATAATGGGTGCCGGTGTCACGGTCCACAATGCAGTCGCCCAGGCAGACGGAGGCCGCGCCGCCAAGGGCTTTGCGCTCAAAAAAAGCGGCGCAAGCCGCATTTGGGAAGCACTCTGGGCCTACATTGTAAAAGCCTTCAGGGGAGGCGAAGATACGGTTGCGGAACAACGCGCCGCGCACCTTCAAAGGCTGAAACAGGTGCGGATATTTAAGACTCATGGTGAAAACTCCCTTTCTCAAATCACAGAATCACAGTTTGGTTGCTTGTCACCATTGTAACAGATTGTCTGTTTGATTTCCAGAGATGTTTTAGGAAAGAACGATTGCGAAATTTTTAGAAAAAAGTGTTGACAGTTCATCAGGGACATGGTAATATATTACCTGCGCTGAAACAGCGCCGTCCCACCCTTTGCGCGAGTGGTGGAATTGGTAGACTCGCTGGCTTCAGGTGCCAGTGCTCGCAAGGGCGTGCGGGTTCGACTCCCGCCTCGCGCACCAAAAACCTCGGTTCGGAAACGGGCCGGGGTTTCTTGTTTTTTACACGGGAGCTTGTACCGCAATGGTTTGACGGCCTGCTCCTCCTTTCCTTTTCTATCTTTATTATACAATATTTATCAAAAAAATGCAAGGCTTATCACGCGAAAAAACGCGAAATCACACGAAAAATCACATAAAAAAGGAAGAGGCCCGCCTGCTTCAGGCGGCCTCTTTTTTGCTGCTTTTTGATGGTGTATTGTCAGACCGGCGGGCAACACGTTTGACAGCAATGCCCAAAGAGCGGCCAGGCGTAAGCTGTGGCAGCGGCTGCATACATTGTAGCCCTTCAAGATTGAATAGCTGCACGGGGTAAGCGGCAATCGCTGCAAGCGCAAAGCGGCTAATTCTCAATGAGCGCGTTATAAAATTGATTGATTGTTGCATCGACCGCCTTTTGCTTTGCGTCTATGGTGTGCTGATAAACAGAGCGCATGGTGCGGTTAGATGCCCAGCCGCCTCTCGCCTGAGCATACTTATCGGGGACATTCAGCATCAGCATGACGGATGCCGCCGTATGCCGGAGGTCATGGAAGCGGATGCTTGGCAAGCCGTTACGCCGCAGGATGGTTTTGAGCCGCTGATAGAGGCAATTCCCCGGTATCGTTACCACCTGCTCTTCGGCAGCGGATGCCTTTGCTTTGGCCAGGCGCTCCATAATATAGGCAGGGGCGTCGAGTGTGCGGGTGGATGCAGTGGTTTTGGTGCATTTCATCACCCATTCATTGTCAGCGTTGCGCACGCGGGCCTGTTTTACCGTGATAGCGCTCTTCTCAAAATCCACGCAGTCCCATGTCAGACCGGTAATCTCTGAAGAGCGCATGGAAAGCCATACTGCCAGCAGAATGGGAATCTCCATCTCCTGCCCATCCACTGCTTTGAGCAGCGCGCCAATTTGTTCCGGCTCCAAGATATGCTGCTCATTCTTTTCCGGCGGCGGAAGAGTGGCGGAAAGGTTGGCGTCGGGACGGTAAACGCGTAACACAGCAGTAAAAAAGCCGTGGATATTCCGTAAAGTCTTGGGAGAATGTCCGGCCTTTGCCTCAGCGTTGAATGCCTGCTGCACAATGGGCAAGGTGAGGGCGTTGAGCTTCAGGCCCATGAGGGCGGACAGGCTGTTTTTGCGAATGGACGCATAACCGCGAATGGTAGACGGCGACAAAATACTGTTTTTGCTCTTAATATAGCGCTCCATCGCTTCGCCCAAGGTTAGGTTGCCTGAATCGCGTGAGACCTCTTTATGATGTAGCTGGAGCTGCAAAGCGTCAAATTCCGCCTGCTGCTTGGAGGCGCGGGTGATTGACCTATACTGCTTTTTTCCGTCGGTATCCTTGCCCATGTAAACCTGAACGCGATACGCTCCGCTGGGGAGCTTGTGGGCTTTTGCCATGCTATATCAATTCCTCCTCTTGATTGCAGCAGCGCTCCATGCTACAATAAAAGGACATGGAGGCTCTTTCCGTGATGGGTGGGGTGCCATGTATCCGCCGCTCTTGGTGTTGCAGCACTGAGAGCGGCTTTTTTATTTTTCAGGGTGGCAGGATTTGCACGGCTCATACCCGCTGCCTATGGCAGCTTCTTCTGACAGCACAATCGTTTCTGAGCCGACAATCTGATAACAATCCGACCGGTGGTAGCAGCTCCCAGCCTTGGTGACATATACGCTGCCGGCAGAAGGCGGATTTACAGTGTTGCGGGGAACAGATGAGAAAACGGCGGTGATAGCCACCAGCATGACAATGATGCAGATTAAGGCCGGAGAAGGACGCTTTATAAATTTTGGTTTTCGCTGTGCGGCTATGTGTGCGGCCACAATTCTGGCGTCTGCTGCGGACAACCGGCATGTCCGTTGTATCTCGTCCGAGGATGTGATGCCGCGGCGCATGAGGAGGTCAATAGGCGCCAGGGCGCACAGCGCAAATGTGTTTGCCTCTTGTTCCTGCGCGTCCTCTTGAGCCTTGGATGCGCTTTTTCCCAGGATGCCGCCATAGCTCAGATGCTTGAGGTAGATATGACCCAGCTCGTGCATGATGACGCTCCGGCGCTCAATCAGAGAGAGCCTATCGGAATAGCAGACATATAGGCCGTCCGCAAGCTGGAAGCTCAGTCCCTTCACGGTCTGGGCATATTCCCAGAAGCTTAAGGCGTCCAGTATTTTTCTGGCCTTTGAATAAGGGACCAGCCTGACATCGAGATGCTGCACAAGTGAAGCAATATCAATCGGCAGCTCTGTCTGGTGCGCCTCTAATAGTAAGTCCATCGCGTATTCCTGAATTGCTAACATCATATAGCTATCACCTTCCTATAATCGACTTACTTCGATTATAGGATAAGGAGTAGGTCGGTGAAAAGACTTTCTATGTCTTTTATTCTGCCATTGTCTCTTTGGCAATCTTTGTTGCGAGGCTAATTTGGTCTTTACTCAGCGATTCTTGCCGGAGGCCGCCGCCACAGGCTGCAAGAGAGAACGCGAACTCTTCTGCGTCAGTGCCATCAGGGTTTATATCCAGCAATTTGCGAACGGAGGCTCGGATTCCGTCGTCTGCCTGGTCGTAAGCGAGACCGACTTTGAGACCTTCCCTGGTGGGTGGTACTCCCGCACCGGCTACGGTTGGTGCGGGAGATTTTTTTATGGGTTTATCGCTTAAATCATCTAAAGTACATTCCAAAGCATTTGCAATAGCGCACACAGTATCAAGGGTTGGGCTTGTCGTTATCCCAGCCGTGATTTTACTTAATGTCCCTTTTGGTATGCCTGATTTTTGACATAGCTCATCTATACTTAATCCCTTTTGCTTTCTGAGTTCGTTAATTTTGCTGCTGAGGCTCATCAAAATACACCGCCTTTTAACTAATTGTATCCTACCGAAAGAGTGCTGTCAAGAGTTAAAATTCCGTAATTGGAATTTTTTTAATCAAAAAACTATTGACAAATTCCAAAAACGGTGTTATTGTGACGTAAGAAATTCCAATTACGGGAGTTGAGGTGAATTTATGGGTAACATTGCATTTCCAAACCTGGCTGGAGAGATTGCCAAACGTGGCATAAAAAAGAGCGCAATATCGTCTGCACTTGGGATTTCAGGGAAGGCACTCCACAATAAGATGTCTGGGAAAACTCCTTTCACATGGCCCGAGGTATGCAGCATCAACGAGCGTTTTTTCCCAGACAAGTGCAAAGATGAGCTTTTCACTCGAGTGGACAAGGAACAAAGCACAGTGTGAAAGAACCGCAGACAGCAGAGAGGAGGGACAGACGCGACAACTATGCAAACAAACAGAAAAACAGGATGGGAGGTATGAAAATGCCCAAACGAAAATTGACTCCGAATGAGAAGGGCGACCAGCTTCTGGTGGGCCTGATTGAAAAGGGACTGGCGATGCGCGGTGAGAAATACACCGACGTGTGTGTCGCACTGGGCTTCCAGCATCCGACTTATTACCGGCGGCTGAAAAACCCGCAGGATTTTACCCTGCGCGAGCTGCGTTATTTTGTGCAGGCCTATCATTTCACGATGCCGGAGGTGGCGTGCATTCTGGCGATGCCGGAGCAGTTGAGTGACGGTGCGCTGGATAAGGCGGCGCGGTCATTGGTGCTGGCGCTCAAAAATGAATTGCTGGAGGTGAGCGCATGAACCGCCTATTAGACTGGCTGTTCCGTGGACTGGCGGCATGGAACGGTCTGTGGTGCCTTGCCATGGTGGACAAGCTGGAGCGGGATACGGCGTATCCACTGGGAAAGGGCGCTGCCCTGATTGCCGTATTTCTGGCGTTGACGGTGCTCTGCCTGTGGCTTGGGAACTGTTATCCGGAATGGTTGGGGCGGCGGCCCTTTGGAGGAGAAGACAATGGGCGCGGTACATAAGGCAGCCTTCACGGCCGCGGAATTGGAGGAGTTGGCGCGGGCGGACGCTGAAATTGAGGCCGGTTTCCGCCTAACAAGCGAGGAGCTGCACATGAGCCGGGGATTAGACCGTGCGGCCATGGTGGAGCGGATGGACGAAAAGCAGCGCCGTTCCTTCGCCTGCAAGAAGGCATATCGTGAGGCGAACAAGGGACGAATTGCCGCCTGCGGGAAGGTCTACCGTGAGGCAAACGGCGCGCGGATTGCCGAGCGAAAGCGGGCTTACCGCAAGGCCAACAGGGAGAAAATTGCCGCCTATAAAAAGGTTTACAGGGAAGTGAACGGGGATAAGCTCGCTGCCTATATGAGAGCCTATCGGGCGGCGAATAAGGAGCGAATTGCGGAGCAAAAAAGGGCTTATCGGGAAGCAAACAAGGAGAAGATTGCCGCTTATAAGAAGGCATACAGGGCGGCCAACAAGGAGAAGATTGCTGCCTATAAAAGAGCTTATCAGGAGGCGAACAGAGAGAAAATCATTGCCTACAAGAAGGCTTACAGGGCGGCTCATAGGAAGGCAGACGCAAGCAGCCCTGAAAGGAGGTGAAAAAGAATGACAACGACAGAGGAGACCAGATTAGAGGGCTTAACCCACGCGCGCTTACACCTGACGCCGCGAGCGATGCTCATTCTCGGCGCATTGCGTGAAGGCCCCATGACAGCGGCGGAAATTGCGGACAAGCTGGGCTTTTCCGACCTGAACGCCGTAAAGCCGCGGCTGCACGAGCTGAAGGCCATGGGGATTGTCCGAGTGGTGGGCAAGCGGCCGAACAAGCGGAGCGGTATCAATAACGCAGTCTATGAGCTGGTGGAACGGGGGAAGGCGACTTGAGAATTTACGCGCAGAAGGGGCATATACTCTCAGAGCCGGAACGGCTGGAGCTTGGCCGTCTTCTGCTCAAGGCCGGATACATTACCATGATGGGCAAGGAACGGCAGGGCAATATGACCCAGCACTATGTGGAGTTCTACCGGAAGGTGGAACTGACCGAACAAAAAAAGACCGCCGATGAAGCTGGAACCTTCACCGACGGCAGGGGAAATAGCACTATGGCAACTATAACGCAGGAAGGCGGTTTTGTCAATGCGTGACCTTGAGTTAGAGCATCCGGCGGTGAGCCGGGCGCAGTTGACCGGATACGGATACGGCGAGGAGCGGGAAAGGCCGGAAGAGGTAGACTTCCGCGAGCTGGCGAAGGAGTACATAGAGGACTTTATCGACTGGGTATTGGCGGGGGAGCCGGACGCGCTAGAGCGCTTCGCGGACGACCACCGCTACCTGTGGAGGGAGTTCGGATGGCGGTAAAAAATGGCGTGACACACTACGCAAAAGGGGTTGCATACGTTCCGGTGTACTTCCCGGAGGGGAAAGTGTGCTGTGCCAGCTGCATGGTGTTCTGCCGCTATGAAGAGGCCTTCCGGCGGTATAGCTGCAGGGCGACGGGGGAGCAGCTTTTGCTGCCATTCAGCGAGGTTGGGCATTTGTGCCCGATTGAATTAAAGGAAGCGTGAGCATAACCGCGCCGGTGCGGATGGACCGGAGCGAAGGCGGAAACTGCGGCGATATGCCGCAGATGGAGCCTGAGGCGGAGGGAAGCCGCATCGAACAGCGCGGCAAATGCGAGCGTGACAGAGCGGGCGGAGCTTTGCCCGGCAGGGCGAAGTGGAGCAGAGCGGACTTTGCGAGGACGTGTTGGAGGCGTTATTCGACTGGCCGCGCGGCCCAATGCGCACGTGACAGAAGAGGAGAATGAACACTGGCATTGACGGTAAAAGACAACGGCGGCGCCCGCGTTGCGCCGATGGAGGCGGGAACCTATCCCGCCCGATGCGTTGGAGTGATTGACCTTGGCGTACAGTACAACGAAAAGTGGGATAAGCGGCAGGAGAAGCTGCGGCTTATCTTCGAGTTCCCCACGGAGCGGGTGGAGGTGGACGGTGCGGACAAGCCCCGGTGGCTGTCCAAGAAGTACACGGCTTCCCTGAACGAGAAGTCAGAGCTGTACCGCGACCTGTGCGCATGGCGCGGCGTACCGTTCACGCCGGAGGAGCTGAAGGGCTTTGACATGCGGAAGCTGCTGGGTGCGCCGTGCGTCATTGGAGTGGTGAATCAGGAGCGGAATGGCAATACATACACCAACATCACGGCAATTTCCCGCGCCATGAAGGGCATGGAGGTGCCGCCGCTGGAGAACGAAGCGCTGCTGTTTGACATGGACGGGGACGCGGAGGCGGCCAGGGCGGTGTTTGAGAAGCTGCCCCAGTGGATGCGCGCCGAGGTGGAGACGTCGGATACATGGCAGGCGCTGGTGAAGCAGGGCGCGGCGGACGGCGGCGCGGGGAGTCCATTTACAGAGCTTGCAGACGGCGGCGGCGAGCTGCCGTTCTGAGGAGGCTTGCCGATGGCGATGGAGTATTTCTGTGCCTATCATTCCTATCGTGAGTGGATGACGATGCTTTCCGATGCGGAGCGGGGGCGGCTGTTCAGCGCGCTGCTGGCGTACAGCAGCGGCGAAGCGGCGCCGGAGTTGAGCGGAAGGGAAGCGGTTATCTTTCCAGCCATGCGGTGGAACATCGACAGGGACAGGCAGGCCTATGCGGACAAGTGCGAGCGAAACAGGCGCAATGGAGCGAAGGGGGGCGAGCGCCCCCCGGACGCCCCCCAAGGAAAAGGAGAAGGAAAAGGAAAAAGAGAAGGAAAAGCCCCTCTTACAGAGGGGGGAACGCGCGCGGAGGGCACGGGCATAGAAGGCACGGGTACGGAAGGCACGGGCATAGAAGGCACGCGCACGGGAAGCACGCGGTTTGTCCCGCCCACGCTGGACGAGGTGCGCTTGTACGTTGCCGAGCGCAAAAGCCCGGTGGACGCACAGGAGTTTCTTGACTTCTATGCGGCCAAGGGCTGGATGGTGGGCAAGACCCCCATGAAGGACTGGAAGGCGGCGTGCCGGAACGCGGAGAAGTGGGAGCGGTGGACGCGGCCGGCAAAGGCGCAGAAGGGGCCGTCTCCCAGCGTCCGGCCCAGTCCGGAGACGGACGAGCGCGCCAAGGCGGACATGGAGCGGCTGCGCTCGCGCATGAGGCGGGAGCTGGAGGGGGCATGACGTACCGGCTTGTGGTTCCCGGCCCGCTGCCGGGGCTGAACGAGTACATTGCGGCGGAACGGCGGAACAAGTACGCCGCCGCGGGCATGAAGCGGCGTGCGGAGGCTATCGTTGCGGCCGCGGCGCGGACACAGCTGAAGGGCGTGCGGCTGACCCGTCCGGTGGTGATGGACTATGTTTGGGTGGAAAAGAACCGCCGCAGGGACAGGGACAACGTGGCCTTTGCCCGCAAGTTCGTGCAGGACGCGCTGGTGGGCTGCGGCGTGCTTCAAGGCGACGGCTGGAAGGAGATAGCGGGGTTTACGGACGCCTTTGCGGTGGACAGGGAAAGGCCGCGGGTGGAGGTGACGCTGCGGGAAGTGGAGGAGGAGAATGCAGAGGTTTGAGTTGAAGGACTCGCCATGCACCCGGTGCAGGCGGGACGAAAACGGACATGAACCGTGCGACGCGTTCTGCAAATGGGCGGCGTACAGCTGGGCGAAGCTCCAGCGGGATATGGCGGGGAAGCCGATGCCGGACGCGGGCGAGCTTTGCCGGCGGGCAGGCAGGATGCAAAAAGCAGGAAGGAGCGCGTGAGATGAAGTATCCAAACATTGAGGCGGAACGTGCAAGAGCGGGGCTGTCCAAGAAAGCGGTGGCGGAACACATTGGGGTGAATGTCCGCACCTACCAGAACTGGCAGGGGGGCAGGAACCATATTCCGTCGGACAAGCTGTGCGCCCTGTGCGACCTGCTGGGCTGCTCGGCAGATTACCTGCTGGGGAGGGTGGAACGGTGACGCATTTGTCGCTGTTCAGCGGCGTCGGCGGGCTTGACCTTGCGGCGGAGGCCGCAGGGTTTGTGACGGTTGGACAGTGCGAGTGGGCGGACTACCCGACAAGAGTGCTGGAAAAGCACTGGCCAGACGTGCCGCGGTGGCGGGACATTCGGACACTGACGAAGGAGAACTTTTATGAGCAGACAGGACTGCGAACAGTTGACGTTATTTCAGGCGGGTTCCCGTGCCAGCCGTTCAGTACAGCCGGGAAGCGAAGAGGCAAGGAGGATGACCGTTACCTCTGGCCTGAAATGCTGCGCGTTATTGAAGGACTCCGGCCCCGTTGGGTCGTTGGTGAAAACGTTGCTGGAATCGTCAGTATGGAACTCGACACGGTGCTTGCTGATTTGGAAGACATTGAATACGCGACAGGGGCGGTTATTATTCCAGCTTGTGCCGTTGATGCCTGCCACCGGCGGGAAAGGTGCGCCATTATGGCCCACTCCAACAGCAGGCAGCCTATGTGGAGGGAGCGGACACTATATGAGATTGAAAGCCTTGGAAGAAGCAGGGGAAATTACAGAGGAGGAACGGAAGAGCATGAGCGCGGGGAACGGAGGACAGCTCAACCCAGACTGGGTGGAGTGGCTGATGGGGTTTCCCATTGGCTGGACGAGCCTTTGAACGTGCCGCGCATTGCGAAGGGTGTGGAAGACAGGGTGAACAAGCTGAAATGCTTGGGCAACGCCGTTGTGAGGCAGCAGTTCTTTCCGATTTTTCAGGCGATTTGGGACATAGAGACAGGAGTCCGCACATGAGAGAAAAGAGGAACGGGTGCTGCACATACTGCGACCCAATGTGAGCGCGATACTTTGACGAAGGAGATTTGCCATGAGCAAACCACGGTATGACTGGTGGCCTTATGTGAAAGGCATGATACGGCGGTACCCAGCGCTATGGGAAAAGTATCGGAATTTACACAGCCAGTCTATCACTGCGGATTATTCTGGAATGCCGCACTTGGAAAGGAATAGCCGGACGGTGGAGCGTGCTGCACTGAGAGAATTGCCGTCCACACAGCAGCGAGAATATGAGGCGGTGAAACGAGCGGTGGAGGAAACGAAGCGCTACCCAAATGGTGTGGCGCGCCTGAAAATGATTGGGCTGGTGTTTTGGGAAAAAGGTTACACACTAGAGGGAGCCGCACTGAAGGTGCCATGCGGAAGGGCGACAGCTTGGCGCTGGCATGGCGAATTTATCCGCCTGGTAGCGTCGCACTACGGTCTGATGGATGAAGATTGATAGGCCGGAGCCACAAAATGACGATATAATGCTACTGCGGGGAAACCGCGAGAGAGTCGCTGCCGAAAGGTGGCGGCTTTTTTTGTGCCGGATATAACAGCCGGCGGATGAGGATGGTGGGTGCAAAGAGGGTGAGCAGGTGGCGTTGACACCAAAACAAGCGCGCTTTGTGCAGGAGTATCTGGTGGATTTGAATGCCACCGCAGCAGCAAAAAGAGCGGGGTATAACCCCAAAACAGCCTATTCAATTGGGCAAGAAAACCTGAAAAAACCTGAAATCCAATCTGCAATCCAACAGGCGAAGAAAGCGCGGCGGGAGCGTACAGAAGTCACGCAGGATTACGTCATCGAAAAGCTGAAAGAAATTGCGGATAAGCAGGCCTCGGACGGCGCATACAGCGAATTAAAATACGCAAACAAGCTGAAAGCGCTGGAACTGCTGGGCAAGCATGTGGGAGCGTTTGAACGAAAAAACGCTGGCGGAGATGGGGCGCTTATGGATTTGCTCAAGGGATTGCAGGATGGTTAATTACACACCAAAGCAGCGTGAGCTGATGCGCCTGTGGCAAAAAAACGAGTTAGCCAGAATTAATTTGCTGGAGGGCTCCGTCTCTTCTGGTAAGACTTGGATTTCTCTTGTCCTGTGGGCATTCTGGGTGAAGACGATGCCGGAAGACAGGCTGTACCTCATGTGTGCAAAATCATTGACCACGCTGAAAAGGAACTGCTTGCTTCTGCTTCAAGAATTGGTTGGAGAGAAAAATTTTACGTTTTCCATTCCAGCCAAGGAAGGGCGCCTGTTTGGGAGGCAAGTTCTTTTTGAGGGGGCGAATGACGCCCGTGCAGAGAGTAAGATTCGCGGCATGACACTGCAAGGTGCTTATTGTGATGAACTCACCCAGTTTCCGGAAGACTTTTTTGCTATGCTCCTGTCACGGCTCCGTGTCTCCGGGGCAAAACTGATTGCAACCACCAACCCAGACAATCCAAGCCACTGGCTTATGCTACGATACATAAAGCGGGCAGATGAGCTGGACTTCTTGGATGTAAAATTTACGATTGACGACAATACTATGCTCCCAAAAGACTATGTGGAAAACATTAAGCGAGAGTATACAGGAGTATTTTACGACCGCTTTATCCTTGGCCGATGGGTTGTTGCAGAAGGCCTTGTGTACCAGTTTGACCGAGAGCGCCACATTACGGCGGAGACTCCGGCAAAGGGCAAGGGCCGCTGGTTTATCTCGGTGGACTATGGTACGCTGAACCCATTTTCTGCGGGCCTATGGTGCGTTGCGGACGGCGTGGCGACACGGGTGAGGGAGTATTACTACTCCGGCCGCGAAAAGACGGCGCTGCGGACGGACGAGGAGTATTACGCGGAACTGGAACGGCTGGCCGGCGGCGCGCCGGTGGAGTACGTCGTGGTTGACCCTTCCGCGGCCAGCTTTATTGAGACCATACGGCGGCACGGCCGCTTTCCTGTACGAAAGGCGCGCAACGAAGTGCTGTCCGGTATTCGGCTGACGGCGGCGCTGCTGCGGGCAGGGCGGCTGAAAATTCATGAGAACTGCAAGGACGCAATTCGGGAGTTCGGCCTTTACTGCTGGGATGAGCGGGGCGAAACGGACAGGCCGCTCAAGGTCAACGACCATGCCATGGACGACATCCGCTATTTTTGCAGCACCGTCATGCGGCGGCTGCTGCGGGGTATCCCGGAATGGAGAGGGATTGATGACGGGACTGAAACGCTGGATATGTGAGCGGTTTCTTCCGGCCTACTGCCGGGAAGAAATGCTGGAGGAAGCAAAGCGCTTGCGGGCGAGGATAGACGAACTGAAGCAGGAAAACGAGCGTCTGCTGGCCTATATTGACGGGATGCACGCCGTGCTACGCCGCCGGCAGAAAATTACTATCAACGCAACGGAGGAGAGCAGGCATGGGCGTACTGTCAGCCATGATGAACAGCATGAAGATATATGACTTCGAGCAGGCGTTCGGCGCGAAGGACATCACTTCGCAGGAGATGCGAAGCGCAATACGGGAATGGTTCAACCTTTTCTATGGGCGGGAACCGGATAAGGGGGAAGACCCTTGCCAGCGTATTCCGGTGGCGGTGGTGGACAAGCTGACAAGCGCGGTATTTAGCGAGTACACCGCCACAGCGGAGAGCGGCGGCTTTGCGAAGGCCGTACTGGCCGGATTGGCCGAGGTGCGGAACAAAGCGATGCAGCGGGCCATGATTGGCGGCGTGGCGTGGCTAAAGCCCCTCCTGCGCCGTGACGGGACCGTTCATTTCAGCGTCATCAACCGTCAAAACGCGATTCCGCTTGCCCGCGACGAAATGGACAGGGTGTGCTCTATCGGCACGTCGGAACACACGGTGTGGGGAGAGGTCTACTACACGCTGCTGGAGCGGCGCACGGTGGACGGCAGGGGCTATCTGACGCTGGAAAACAAGCTGTATGCCTCACGGGTTAAAAACGCGCTGGGAATTGAAACGCCGCTGAATACATTGGAGAAGTACGCCGGACTGGCTCCGGCTTACACATACCGCCAGCCGGTGGGTTCACTGGGGCTGATACCCCTGCGAATGCCCCTTGAAAACTGCGTGGACGGCAGCCCTGACGCGGTGAGCGTGTACGCGCCGGCGGTGGGGTTGATTCACAACATCAACCGAAACGAGGCCCAGCTGAACGGCGAATTTGAGCGGGGCGAGAGCCGCATTATCGTGAGCGCCGACATGATGACAAGAGACAAGGACGGGAAGCGCCGCTTCAAAGACCACATTTTTACCGGAGTGGACGCGGACGAAGAGGACGTGGGGGTGACCATCTTCTCTCCGCAGCTTCGGGAAGCGTCGTTTCTGGCCCGCAAGGCCGAATATCTGCGGAATGTGGAATCGGTCATGGGGTTACAGCGCGGCCTTTTGAGCAATGTGGAGGCGGTGGAGCGGACGGCTACGGAGGTCACAAGCTCCAAGGGCGGTTACGCCATCACCATTACACAGCTCCAAGAGGTTTGGCGGGACACGGTGCTGGAGGCTGTCCGCGTCTGCGGCGTGCTGGGCAGGCTGTACCGCGTCTATGACGGCCCGGAAATTGAGCCGGAAAAGGCGGTGCGCATCTCCTTTGGCGACGGCGTGCTGTTTGACCGCGACAAGGTGAATCAAGAACTGCTGTCACAGGTACAGTCGGGGCTTATCATGCCGGAACGGTATCTGGGCTGGTACTATGACCTGCCGTGCGAAACGGCGGAGGAACGTGCGAAAATACGAGAGGCGTATATGCCGGAGCTGGCCGCGCTGACAGGCGGTGACTGACCGTGCTGACGCCGGAACAAATCGACGCCCTGCGGGACGCGGCGGGGAGGCTGACCGACCCTGTCAATGAGTTTCTCATTGACGACATTGCCCGTCGGGTATCGGAGGCGGGACAGATGACCTCAACCGCGGCCTATCAGACATGGATTGCGCAGCAAATGGGCATGAGCCATCGGGAACTGAAAAGAGAGCTGCAGAAGCGGCTGGACGTATCGGGCAAGGAGCTGCAGGTGCTTTTGACCCAGGCAGCGGAGGCCGGGTATGAATTTGACCTCAAGCGCTTTCCCCACGTTCACGGCGTGCCGTTTGCGCACAACGGCGCGCTTCAGCAGATTGTGGCAGCGGTTGTTGACAAGGCGCAGGAGGACTTCGCCAATCTGACGCAGACCCTCGGCTTTATTGCTCCTGACGGGAAAAGCTATCCGCTGACTGAGGCCTATCAAAAGACCTGCGGTTTTGCTTTTGGGCAAGTCGTCACGGGGGCGGCGGATTACAACACCGCCATGCGGCGGGCCGTTAAAAATCTGGCAGACCATGGCGTAAGAACGGTTGACTATGAAACGGGCAGGCCGGTCAGCCTGGAAGCGGCGGTGCGCCGGAACGTCATGGGGGGCCTGGGCTTATTGCAGGAGGAAATCGGCCGGCACAATTTCAAGGAATTGGGCGCCGACGGCTGGGAAATCACGGCCCATGCCAACAGCGCACCAGACCATGAGCCGGTACAGGGCAGGCAGTTCAAGGACGAGGAGTTCAGAAAGCTGAACAACAGCTTGAAGCGGCGGATAGGCACGATGAACTGCG